>JAEZHF010000020.1 GCA_023416745.1 Bacillota bacterium | reverse complement strand
CTTCACTGGCTTGATCTTATGGGTTCAGTGAAAGCACAAAACTATTTACAGACCCTATAGAACGCCTCAACAATACTTGCCTGATTAACTTCACCACATATCCCTTCCGATACGTATCAGCGCAAAGGCCCTGTCCGCCGCTTTTTTCATCAGCTCCGCCGCATTTTGGATGCAGTCGTCCAGCGTCATCGGCGCGTCGGGCAGCGGCACGATGGCGCTGACGCCCAACTCATACACTGCCTCAGCTCCTTCACCCACGCCTCCGGCAATCACGACGACGGGGACGTTTACTGCCTTGGAACGTATGGCTACGGCGTGTATCACTTTACCAAAAGCCGACTGGGCGTCCACACGTCCCTCACCGGTGATCACGAGGTCTGCATCTTGAATCAACTCGTCGAATCGCACGAGGCTTAGCACGGCGTCGATGCCGCGGGCAAGCTCTGCGCCCGTGAAGGCATGCAGCGCCGCACCGATGCCGCCTGCCGCTCCTGCGCCCGGCATGGCGGTGACGTCCTGCTCCGCGTAGGCGTTCATCAGGCGTCCGAAGCTCACCATGCCCGCCTCCAGCGCGTCCAGCTGCGCCGGTGTGCCGCCCTTCTGCGGCCCGTATACGTATGTCGCGCCGAATTCGCCCGTCAGAGGGTTGGTCACGTCGCACATCACCGTTATTTTCGCATTTTTTAACCGTGCGTCCAGGCTGGAGGCGTCTGCGCGCGCCACATGAATCAGTTCCTTGCCGCACATCCGCGCGATCTCGCTGCCGTCCGCACGGAAAAAGCGCATACCCAGCGCCTGCAAAGCGCCCGTGCCGCCGTCGTTGGTGGCGCTGCCGCCGATGCCGACGAGCAGCTCTGAGAAGCCGTCGTCCAGCGCCTGCTTGATCACGTCGCCCGTTCCATGGGACGAAGCCTCCAACGGGTTGCGCTCCGCTTGCGTCAGCAGCGCGAGACCGCTGCATTCCGACATGCCGATCACGGCAGCGCCGTTCGCCTCTCCGTAGACGCATTCGCGCCTGCGTCCCAGCGGGTCCCGCGCCTGCGCCTTGATGATGCGGCCCTGCGTGGCACGCACCAGCACTTCCACGGTGCCGTCCCCGCCGTCCGCGATGGGAACAGCCACTGTCTGCACGGCCGGAAAATGGGTGCGGGCACTCTGGGCGACGATATCGATGACCTGCTGTGACGACAGCGAGCCCTTGAAGGAATCCGGCGCGATCACGATCTTCATCGGTTGCCTCCTTGTGTAGATGCTGTCCCCATTATATCAAACCCGTCTCTCGGCGGCAACGAGGGGATGGCGGCCTGTATTTGACAGCGACGGGCAAAAAGTATAAACTTTATGCAAAAGCGAAGAAGCGGGTGAGCGCATGCGACGGTGTTCCGAGGATATCGAATTGACCCCCATGCAGGAGGAGGAAGCGAAGCAGCTGGCCGAATATCTCAAGGTGTTCGGTGATCCGGACCGCATCCGCATTCTCGCGCTGCTCAAGGACAGGGAGGTGTGCGTGGGGCACATCGCTGAAACGCTGGGCAAGACGGTGTCCGCCGTGTCGCATCAGCTGGGGCTCATGCGGCGGCAGCGGCTGGTGCGCTACGTCAAAGACGGCAAGAACATCTACTACACGTTGGATGACGACCATGTCAGCAAGCTGCTGGACGCGGCCATGGAACATATCAAACACGCATAATTTTGCAATAAAACATCAAAAAGATGCTTATGATTTTCATATACCCTATGCTGGATGTATGGTATAATCAATTCCAATCATAGACATTAATCATCAGATTCTATAAACAGGAGGAGACTTAAGTGAACAACATACCGGAAATCAAGCTGGGTATCATTTCCGTCAGCCGCGACTGCTTCCCGATCACATTATCGGAACGCCGCAGGGCTGCCGTAGCCAAGGCGTTTGCAGGAAAATACGGTGACATCTATGAATGCCCGGTGACGGTGGAGAACGAAGTGGACGCCGTTGCGGCGGTTGACGATATAATCGCAAACGACGTGAACGCGCTGGTGGTTTTCCTGGGCAACTTCGGCCCTGAAACGCCCGAAACGCAGATCGCCGAGTTCTTCGGCGGCCCCGTGATGTATGCGGCGGCAGCCGAGGAAGATATCGCTGTGCTTTCCAGCGACCGCGGCGACGCGTACTGCGGCATGCTGAACTGCTCGTATAACCTCGGGCTGCGCAACATCAAGGCGTACATCCCCGAATACCCCGTGGGCACAGCGGAAGAAGTGGCAGACATGATCGCGGATTTCGTGCCGGTGGCGCGCGCGATGGTGGGCATCGCCGGCCTTAAGATCATATCTTTCGGCCCGCGCCCGCGCGACTTCTTTGCCTGCAACGCGCCCATCAAGCCGCTGTATGACATCGGCGTGGAGATCGAGGAAAATTCCGAGCTGGATCTGCTGGTGGCGTACAAGCAGCACGCGAACGATCCGCGCATCCCCGCCAAGGTGGAAGAGATGGCTGCGGAGCTGGGCGACGGCAACAAGATGGCCGGCATTTTGCCGCGTTTGGCGCAGTATGAGCTGACGCTGCTGGACATCGCGGAAGCATCCAAGGGCAGCCGCCAGTTCATCGCGTTTGCCAACAAGTGCTGGCCCGCGTTCGAGATGGAGTTCGGCTTTGTGCCGTGCTACGTAAACTCCCGCCTGACCGCCATGGGCATTCCGGTGTCCTGCGAGGTGGACATATACGGCGCGCTGTCCGAGTACATCGGCACCTGCATTTCCGGCGAGCCGGTAACGCTGCTGGATATCAACAACTCGGTGCCTGCGGAGCTGTACGACGCGGACATCAAGGGCAAGTATAACTATCAGCTGAAGGAAACGTTCATGGGCTTCCACTGCGGAAACACGCCCATCTGCCGCTTAAAGAAGGGCACGATGAAGTATCAGCTGATCATGCACCGCGGCATGGAGCCGGACAAGGAGCCCGACATCACGCGCGGCACGCTGGAAGGCGACATCGTTCCGGGCGATATCACGTTCTTCCGTCTGCAGAGCAACGCCGAGGGCGAGCTGAAGGCGTATATCGCGCAGGGCGAGGTGCTGCCGGTGGATACGCACTCGTTCGGCGGCATCGGCGTATTCGCGATTCCGCAGATGCACCGCTTCTACCGCCACGTGCTGATAGAGAAGCAGTATCCGCATCACGGCGCGGTGGCGTTCGGCTGCTGGGGCAAGGCGCTGTTCTCCGTGTTCGATTACCTGGGTATCGAGGACGTGGGCTACAATCAGCCGGCTAGCCTGCCCTATCCCACGGAAAATCCCTTTGCGTGACACAGGGTAAATTATAGTAGAGTTAACAAACATTCATCAATGACATAATGCGCGTATTGTGTATATAATAAGTTGTATTGAATATATAGCAGCAGTTGTTGCAGCTTATTATAGATCATTCGGTGACAGGCAGACTCGCGTGATATGCGAGGGCGCAGCGAACGAATTGTGAAGCGCGATTCGCAAAAAAACATTCAGGCCGCCTCATCTTTTTGAGAGCGGTCTTTTTATACCCGAAAAACGGGATGATCAAGCTGCTGCTGAGAAGTGAAAGGCAACCCCGTGCGAAAGCCGGGGGCGCAAAGCCTGATGTCTACTGCGCGGAATTATTGCGCCAGGACGGTTCGGCCGCCTCAATGATTTGGGAGCGGTCTTTTGTTTTGATGAAGTGGAAAAAGAAACCAGCATGGTAAAGGAGAAGAGCCATGAAGACAAACAAAGTATTATCAGTATTACTCGTGGTCCTGATGATGACCACGATGTTTATCCCGACGGGACTCGCGGTCGGCGAGGAGCCGGAGCCGGAATCATTATCCGCTTCGTATACCGTCGAGTTCAGGGACTGGGACGGCACGGTTATCGTGTCATCCAGCGTGGAACAGGGCACGGACGCAACGGCGCCTGAGCATCCCCAGCGCGATGGTTACGAGCCGGACGGATGGGATACCGAATTCACCAACGTTCAGAGCGATCTTGTTGTGATGGCGAAGTACAAACTGTTGGAAACGTATACGCTCACGATTAACTACTTGTTTTTGGACGGCGGGGTGGCGGCTCAGCCCTACATCGCCACCATACAGAAGGGCGAATCGTATGATTACAGCGTCGATTCGCCCGCAGTGACCGGATTTGATGCAGACCAGAGCAGCGTCAGCGGCACGCTGGACGCTGAAGACTTAACCGTCACGGTGCTGTATACGCCGAGCGGTTCCACGGCCTACACGGTCAATTACTATACGGAGGATCTGAACGACACGACGTATTCGCTGTACCGTTCGGATGCGCTGTCCGGTGTCACCGGGTCGATGGCTGCAGCCCACGAGATCGACATTGAAGGATTTACGGCTCCTGACGTGATGCCGTCGGGCCGCATATCGGCGGACGGCAGCATGACGCTGGCGGTTTATTACACCCGCAACACATATACCGTCTACTTTGTGACGGGCGGCAACTACATTGACCCGGTATCGTACAAATACGGCGCGGCGGTGGCCGCTTGGCCGGCAAGCGCGACGAAGAGCGGCTACAATTTCGCAGGCTGGGATACGCCGCAGCCGCCGACAATGCCCACGCACGACATGACGGTGACAGCGCAGTGGACAGCGCAGACGGTGGGTTACACGCTGGTCTACTGGCTGGAGAACACGACGGGCACCGGCTACGATTACGTGGGCAGTGCGGCGCGTACGGGAACCACGGGCGCTGTGCCGACGGTGCCGGGCAGTGTGCCGGGTGGGGTTTCCTTCCCGATCAGCTCCGGCTTCCGGACCTACGACTCGGCCAAAACGCTGGCGGAGATGCCCGCGGCGGTATCGGGTGACGGGACGACCATCGTCAACGTGTACTACACCCGCAATATCTGCACGACCACGTTCAGACTGAACGGCGGCAGCATGACCATCGGCGGCATCACGTACAACAACAGTAACAATTATGTCATCACCGCGAGATTTGGAGCGTACATCGGGGACAAATGGCCTTCCGTGTCGCCGACGAACGGCAATCTGGGGTTCCGGGGCTGGCAGAAGGGCAGCAATGGCACGTTCTATGTGACCACGCAGTATTACATGGACAGCGAGCTGGCGAATGCCACATTGAACGCGCGGTATTCCAACGACTTGAAAAAGGTTACGATTTACTACAATTTCGAGAATCTTTCGGGCGACACCTCCGGAACTCTGGTGGGCGGCCGCTATTACACGGAGGGAACGGCTTACCGGCAGACGGTGTGGACAGACGAGGATACCAACGGTTGGAACGCCAAAACCTTCGAAGGGTTTACAGCTGTACAGAGCACGGTCAATCTGGCTAGCAACACGGCGACATTCTACTATACGAGAAACTCATATAACTTAAGCTTTCACAGCAACGGCAGCACCATCAGCTCGGTGACTTACCAGTACGGCGCGCCCCTTTCATCCATCGGCACGCCGACGAACGGTCCGGCGGGTTATATGTTTGGCGGGTGGTTCAGCAACCAGAACGGCTACGGCAGCCCGTACGTGTTCGGCACAATGCCGGCGTACAACCTGATACTGTATGCCAAATGGTCTCCCGAGGTATATATGGTGACGTTCGACGCGCAGGGCGGCAGCACAGTGGCGCAGCAGCTGGTCACCAAAGGCGGCCACGCGGCGGAGCCTGCCGACCCAGCAAAAGCCGGATACGTTTTCGCTTACTGGTATATGGAGAATGAAAACACCCGGTTCGTGTTCGACCGTGAAATCCACAGCAATGTCACACTGCTGGCCAAATGGGTGCCCTCCAACGAGATCGCCTATACCGTGAGCTTTGAGGATGGCGCGGGCACAGATCTGGCGGCTCCGGTGGAGGTGCTGAACCAGATGATGGGGTCCACGGTGTACGCGGAGGCGCAGGTGGTCGAGGGCTATCTGCCCGATAAGGTCAGCAAGAGCCTGACGCTGGGCGCTGCGGGCAACAGCATCGTATTCATCTATACGCCGTTCACCAGCATCGATTATACGGTGCACCATATTGCCACTGACGGTTCGTTCAGCGATGCCGACACGGTGTCCACCGGCAATGCGGTGGTTTCCGCCAACTATAAAAGCTATCCGGGCTATTCGCCGGACGCCTGGCAGAAGACGCTCCAGCTGTCGATGGACGCAGCCGACAACGTGATCAACTTCAACTACACCAAAAACGCGGAGAAGGCTTATACCGTGCGCCACTTCCTGCAAAACCTCGGCGCTGTCGGCTACACGCTGGCGGATGCCGATACACAGGTGCTGTACGGGCCGGTGGGATACAAAGCGGACGCGGTTGAAAACAGCTACACCGGCTTCCACTACAACGCAGGCATCAGCAAAGCTTCCGGTACGATAACGAGCGACGGCAGTCTGGCGCTGAACCTGTACTACGACAGAACTACCCACTCGGTGGGCTTTGACGCCAACACAGGCAGCGGCACGATGGCGCCGCAGAGCGGTAAATACCAGTCTGTCATCACTGTACCGGCCAGCGGCTTCGCCAAGGAAAACTACAGCTTTGTGGGATGGAACACCATAGCGGACGGCAGCGGCACGGCCTACGCAACAGGTGACGCGCTGACGCTGACGGACAACGTGACGCTGTTCGCACAGTGGCAGGAGAAACTGAAGGTAACCGTGACCTACGATGCGAACGGCGGCTCGGGCGCGATGAGCGACCCGGCCAGTCCATATTACGAAGGCGCATCGTTCGCGGTGCTGACAAATGGCTTTGCGGCTCCGGCGGACAAGCACTTCACCGGCTGGAACACGGCGGCGGACGGCAGCGGCACCGCTTACGCGGAAGGATCTGTGCATACGATTTCCGCCGACGTGACGCTGTACGCGCAGTGGGGCTACAACGACCAGTACGCCGTCACCTATTACGGCAACGGCGGAACGGGTATGGTGGTCGACCCGGCTAGCCCATACTATCATAACAACACTGTGGCGGTGCTGGCTAACGGCTTTGAGCGCTTCGGTTACAACTTCACCGGCTGGAACACGGCAGCGGACGGCAGCGGCTTGGCTTATGCGCCGGCGGACACGTTCGCCATTACGGAAGACATCGAACTGCACGCACAGTGGGAGAAGGACCCGACGCTGCGGTACAGCGTCGCCTACGACGGTAACGGTCATACGGACGGCACCGTGCCGGTGGATTCGGACGAGTACCTGCAGAACACGGCGGTTACTGTGAAGGCGGGCGTGCCGGAGCGGTCGGGCGCGGTGTTCCTTGGATGGAGCACAACGCAGCACGAACTGGTCACAACCTCTGCTCAGGCTGACGCGGTGGTTTTTGTGGGCGGCACATTCATTATAATGTCTGACACCACGCTGTACGCAGTTTGGGCGGAGGATGTGAACGGTCCGGATGGCGGCCCGGATGGTGTGCCGGACTACCTGCAGTATGGCATGGTCTACAACGGTAACGGCAGCACGGGCGGCACAGCGCCGGTTGACAGCAGCATATACAATCCGGACGACGATGTAACAGTTGAGGGCAACACGGGCGCATTGGTGCGGACGGACGCCGTGTCCATCGGCTGGAGCACGACGGCTCTGCCGCTGGTCACACAGGCGGTGGATGTGCCGACGCCGCTCTATGACGCGGGCGACTCCATCGCCATGGCAGCGGGCGGCATCACGCTGTACGCGGTGTGGGCCGAGGATGTGAACGGCCCGGACGGCGGGCCTGACGGTGTGCCGGACTACCTGGAGTTTGCGGTGGCCTACGATAAAAACGCCGCGGACGCGACGGGCGCGGTGTTGGATCCCAATATCTATCCCGAGGGGTACAGCGTCACGGTACTGGGCAACGCGTTTGCACGCACAGGCTGGGTGTTTGACAGCTGGAACACCCAGGCGGATGGTCTGGGCACCAGCGCGTCACCCGGAGACACGTTCGGCATCGAAAACGATATGATGTTTTACGTGATCTGGGAGCCGGATACGAACGGCCCGGACGGCGGCCCGGACGGCATACCGGACAAAATAGAATACAGCATCACCTATGATGCCAACGGCGGCGACGCGGCCAGCGTTCCCGTTGATACCAACATCTATCCCGAGGGCTATGCCGTGCCGGTGCAATTCTCGCCGGTTCCGACACGCACCGGTTACGATTTCCTGGGTTGGGCGGAGAGCCCGGACGCGGCTGCGCCCGACTATACGACCGCAGGGGCGGCAACGCTCAGCATGGGCACGGAGGACGTCGCGCTGTACGCCATCTGGACGCCCAGCGTGTACGACATCACCTACGTGCTGAACGGCGGTGTGAATAACCCCGCGAACCCGGCGACGTACACGGTGGAAAGCGGCGACATCACGCTGGCCGACCCGACACGGGCAGGCTACGACTTCGCAGGCTGGACGCCGACGAACGCGATACCGGCAGAATCGACTGGCGATATCACGGTCACGGCGACGTGGTCTGAAGCAATTGTGTACGATATCACCTACGTGCTGAACGGCGGCACGAACGATCCGTCAAACCCGGCGACGTACACAGTGGAGAGCGGCGATATCACATTGGCCGACCCGACGAGAGCGGGCTACGACTTTGCGGGCTGGACGCCGATAAGCTCGATACCCGCAGGCTCGACGGGCGACATCATGGTTACGGCGACGTGGTCGGAGCCTATCGTGTACGATATCACGTACGTGCTGAACGGCGGTGTGAATAACCCCGCGAACCCGGCCACGTACACGGTGGAGAGCGGCGACATCACGCTGGCTGATCCGACATGGGCAGGCTACGACTTCGCAGGCTGGACGCCGATAGGTATGATACCGGCAGGATCGACTGGCGATATCACGGTCACGGCGACGTGGTCTGAAGCAATTGTGTACGATATCACCTACGTGCTGAACGGCGGCACGAACGATCCGTCGAACCCCGCGACGTACACGGTGGAGAGCGGCGACATCACGCTGGCTGACCCGACACGGGCAGGCTACGACTTTGCGGGCTGGACGCCGACGAACACGATACCGGCACGCTCGACGGGAGATATGACATTTACGGCGACGTGGTCGGAAGCAATTGTCTACGACATCACCTACGTGCTGAACGGCGGTGCGAATAACCCCGCGAACCCGCCAACGTACACGGTGGAAAGCGGCGATATTATATTAGCCGACCCGACACGGGCGGGCTACGACTTCGCAGGCTGGACGCCGATAGGTATGATACCGGCAGGTTCAACAGGCGATATCACGGTCACGGCGACGTGGGCCGTCAAAACCTACCGCGTCCGCTTCTTTGCTGCGGATGGCGTCACGCAGATCGGTGCGTCGCAGACAGTGAACTGGGGCAGTGCGGCGACGGTTGCGGCGACTCCCGCGCGCACGGGCTATACCTTTGACAGATGGGCGCTGACAGGAGACGACGCATCGGTAACGACCAGCCTCGGCAGCGTGAAGGAGAACATTGATGCGGTGGCGCGATACACGGCCAATGAGTATACCGTGACGTTCGTGGACCATGATGGCACGGTGCTGGGGACTGACACGGTGCGCTATGGCGAAACCGCACAGGCACCTGCCGACCCGTCGCGCGAGGGCTACACCTTCACCGGCTGGGATGTGCCGCTCGATGATGTGACGGGCGATCTGACGGTGACCGCACAGTACGAAGCGCTACCCGCAGTTGTAGAGGAAGAAGAGATACCGCAGACGGGCGGGGAGGAACCGATACCTCCGGTCGGCTCGGACCAGGGCGGCGGCTGGCTGTGGTGGCTGCTGCTGATCCCACTGCTGCTGTTGCTGCTGCTGTGGTATAACGTAACGGTAACGGTGTACGGTCTGGACGAAAACGGAAATGAGAAGCGCATAAGAACCATCCGCAGACTCAAACGCAAGAGAGATGAAGTGACAGTCTCGCTGAAGACGTCGCATGTGCGGGGCGGCGAATACGGAGTGGTGGAATTGACCAAGCTGTTCACCCGGCGCATGCGGGGTAACAGACTGACCGTTGAAGTTGACGGTGCAGCCGTGCTCAGCGTGGAAGTGCCGGAGGATGCAGAAGGCCGGTTCACAATGAGAATAGAAAAGTGGTAATTTCGCACACATAAAGCGGGCGGGCAGGGCCAAATCCGGCTCTGCCCGCTTCTTTAATATTTTTTGTCATACCGCCTCCATGTTTTTGTTGACAAATGTATTAAAAAGGAATAAAATCACCGTAATTGAACAGATGAGCCACTGCACTATATTAACAATTGATCTATACACTATTTTTGAGCTCAAGGCAAACACGTTGAAAAGCGTGGACGCAAAGCATTGAAGTCTAAGGCCTTAACGGCTATGATGGTTCGGCTGCCTCTTAATTTAAACGGGCGGCTTTTTTAGTTCAGGTTACCTAGGAAACAATGCCTTTTCGGACAATATAAAACAAAAAGCGGAGACGATGAATTTCCGCTTTTTGTTTGTTTGCTGTCAGGGTGGTTTTTTGGCGGTTTTTCATGTATAATTGTACATATCCACACTGGTTCAGAAAACCGTATTAACTGGCGTAATGTATTGGGGGCAATTTATGAATATCACCTTTCTGGGAGCGGCAAAATGTGTCACGGGTTCCTGCACGATGATTGAAACGGAAGGCAGAAAGATTCTGGTCGACTGCGGCATGAGGCAGGGACGGGATGAGAAGCTGTCGCCGGTTCGGGATGGATTTCCGTTTGATCCCGCCGGGATCGATGCCGTTTTTCTGACGCATGCACATATCGACCATTCAGGCCTGCTGCCGCTGCTGGTGAAGAAGGGCTTCAAGGGCCCCATATACTGCACGGGTGCCACAGCACACCTATGCTCTATCATGTTTCCGGATGCGGGCCATATTCAGGAAATGGAAGTGGAGTGGGAGAACCGCAAGCGCGAGCGCGCCGGAAAGCCGAAGATAGAGCCGCTCTATACGGTGGAGGACGCCAGGAGGGCGACACGGAACTTGAAGCCAATCAGCTACGGGGACAAGCTCCGGGCGCTGGACGGCATCGAGGCGCGCTATGTGGACGCCGGGCATCTGCTGGGCTCCGCATCCATTGAGCTGTTCATCCGGGACGCGGGACGGGACAGGAAGCTGGTGTTTTCCGGCGACATCGGCAACAAGAATAAGCCGATCATCAAAGACCCCAGCTACATCAACGAAGCGGATATCGTGTTCATGGAGAGCACCTATGGCGACCGGCTGCACGAGAAAGTGGCAGATACGCGCAATCAGCTCAAAGAAGCGCTGGTACGGGCGCTGGCAAGAGGTGGTAACATTGTGATACCGTCGTTTGCAGTGGGGCGCACGCAGGAGGTGCTTTACGACATCAGCTTGCTGCTCGAAGAACGGAGCGTGCCGGGGCTGGAAAACGTTCCGGTATACATCGATAGCCCGCTTGGCATCGCCGCGACGGAGATATTCGAGGACAGCAGCCGCGAATATTATGACGAGGAAGCGATGGCCTATAAATCGGAAGGCATCGAGTTTTTCTCGTTCAAAACACTTCAGATAGCCCAGAAGGCGGATGAATCCAAGGAGATCAACTTCGATCCGCGGCAGAAGATCATCATATCGTCCAGCGGCATGTGCGAGGCCGGGCGCATCAAGCACCACCTCAAGCATAACCTGTGGCGGGCGGACTCCACCGTGCTGTTTGTGGGGTATCAGGCGGTGGGCACACTGGGCCGCGTGATCGCGGACGGAAATAAAAATGTGAAAATATTCGGCGAGGAGATTCAGGTCAAGGCGACTGTAGAGCAGATCGAAGGCTTTTCGGGCCACGCGGACAGGGATGGGCTGCTGGAATGGATCGGGCATTTTCCGGCGTCTGTCGAAAGGGTGTTCGTGATGCACGGCGAGGAATCGGTGTCCGCGGTGTTCGCGGAAGAGCTGACAAGACGCGGCTATGCCGCTGTGGTACCCGGTCTTTACGAAACGTTTGATACTGAGAGCTTTGCCCGGATTCCCGCGGTCGCACCGATGCGCAAGGCGGAAATCACGCTGTCTGAGCTGCTGGTACTTATCAAGGGCAAGGCAGAAAGCGCGGAGGGTGAGCAGGCGCGGCAGTTTCGGGCTGATCTCGAAGCGCTTATCAGACGATGGGAGGCGAAATGAGCCACTTCCTGTTGGAAAATGACATGTCGGCAGCGGGCGAAGGTCCGCTTTACGAGCAGCTTATCGCAATCATAAGACAAGGCATCAACTCCGGAAAACTGATCGCGGGTGATCTGCTGCCGTCCGAGAGTGAATTCTGCGAGCGCTACGGTATCAGCCGTTCCACCATCAGGCAGGCGTTTGCCGAGCTGGAGGAGCAGGGGCTTGTGGTAAGGTTGCGCGGCAAAGGCAGCTTCGTGGCACAGCCGAAGATCACGCGCAGCCTGAAGAACTTGTACAGCTTTTCCGACGAAATATCCGCGATGGGACTTGAACCGCGCTCGAAGGTGTTGGCTTACGAGGTGATCATGCCGGGCGAGGAGATCAGGGCGCGTCTCGATCTCACTGATGACGGGGAACGAGTGTACAGCATCACGCGGATCAGGTATGCGGGGGAGGAGCCGCTCGCACTGGAGATGGCGTTCATACCCGTGCGTGTTTGCCCGTTCCTGACGCAGGAGATGGTGGAGCGGGGTTCGGTGTATAACACGCTGGTGCGGGAAGCGGGCATCAGCATTGGGCACGCACGCGAAACCTACGAGACGATGCTTTTGGGTGAGAGCGAGGCGGCGCTGCTGGGCATGCCGAAGGACAGCTGCGCCTTTTTTGTGCAGCGTATATCGTACACGGCGGGCGGAGATGTGTTTGAATATACGGTTATGATCGTCCGGGGTGACAGGTGCCGTTATGAGGTGGAACTGACATCAGAAAACGTTCAATTGAGCAGAACAGTCGATTGACGGAGGACAGTATGGCAAAGCTTATCTATATGAAAAAGAAAAAATCAGCAAGAGGCAGCTTTAACAGGCGGCACCCGGGGCAAGCTTCGGTGCGTGGCAGCAGTTCGCGGAGTGTTCGCGGCAGGCATTATAACCGGCTGTGGGCGTTTATCCGGCGCAACTATAAGCTTATATCCATCGGAGCGGCTGTCATCGTGGCGGGCGTCGTCTGCCTGATCGTATTTACGAGCGGCACGAACCGGCCGACCGCTGGCGAAGCGGCGGCAGCACCGACCGCTACACCGACAATATCTCCCCTTATTTCAGTGCCTCCGGACGAGACTTACGACTATTCGACGGTGGATGAAAGCGTGCTGGCCGGGCTCACTGGCACTGATGACAGCCTGTTCACCGACGAGGAGGATCTGGCGGACGCGCTGTTCGCAGAGGAAGGGCTGCGCATCGGCGTCACGGTCGGGAAACTGAACTCAACGGAAAACGAACAGATACTGAGCTGCCTAGAGGATGCGGCGAACGCGGCCGAGAGCCAAAAGCTGATTTACGAAGTCTATTATTACAATGCCGGCGGTAACTACAACCAGCAGGTGCAGGATGTAAGAAGCCTGATCAAAAACGGCGTGGACGCGATCATCGCGGGCTTCTCCGACAAAACCAGCTTCAGCATGGTGACGATGATGGCAAAGGAAGAGGGCATTCCTGTTGTCGTCATCGATGCCCCGACTGAATCGGATTATGCCGTCAACGTCGTGGCGGATGAAGAGGCCTGGGGGCAGGTGTACGGTAATTTCATAGCACAGAACCTGGCTGCCGGAAACGTGGCCGCCATATTCGATAACAAGGATGACCCGGCGGACAGCGCTCGTCTTAACGCGGTGCTCGGCACAATGACGAAGAGCGAAAGTCTGGTTGCTGCGGGCACATCGTATGCGTCGGGCAAAAAGGCGGACGCGAAGACGGCAATGGCAGCGCTGCTCAAAGCAGGGGCGGTGGATGGCGTGGTAACGGAAGACGGCATGGCTGAGGGCATACTGGACGCGTATATTGAGGCAGGGACGCTGCCCAAGGTGATGTGCGGGGATGTGACTGCCGGATTCATCAAGAAATGGTATGCGCTCAAAAACGGTGGCCTGAGCATTACGCCAAAGACAGACGGAAAAAAGGATGAAGACGAGCCTGCTCCGACTCCGGTGCTGCTGCTGGCCCAGCCGGACGAACTGGTCGTGTGCGCGCAGCCGTCCACAGCCGGCTTGGGCGCGGCGGCGTTTGAATTTGCGCTGAGGCTGGCGGAGGGCCGCGTGCTCAAGACGGAAGGGCAGACGTTTGAGTATCAGGTGAACACGTTGATCACGGAACAAAACCTTGGCACTTACTATGAGCAGGTTAAGGACAAGGATGCCAGCTTCTCTATCCGCGACTTCATTGTGACTTCGGAAATAGAGGCTTTGTTCGAGGCAGCGGAAGCGGCTGAAACGGAGTAAAAAGGGTATATCAAAGTCAATAACGGAAAATGCGAAGTATTTTCCTGATGGGATTCTCAAGGAAAAAAATCCCGCTTGTGCCCCGGAGTGGTATGAACAAAGGCCTGGAGTAGCGTCTCCAGAATATATTGAAAAGTACAACTATCAGCCGCCTGTGCAAACGGGCGGTTTGTTTTTTGTCGACCATTCCATGAGCAACTCGGAGCTGTTGTCAGCCGAGGCCTTGATTTCCTCAGAGATGACGAACCCGCGGTTGAGCAGAAACTTGACGGCGGCTTCGTTGTGCTTGTACACGCGAACGCTGAGACAGCAACGTGTCTGCCTGGCATAATCCAGCAGTTTTGTGCCGATGCCCTTGTGCTGCGCTTCCGGCGCGATGCAAATTGCCGTGATGACGGTGTCGTCCGTCACTGATATAAATCCGCGAACCTGTCCGTCGTCATACAACGTTGTGTCAGAAGCCGGAAGCGCATTGCGGACTGACTCGTAACGTTGGTGCCAGATGCCGTCGTCGATGAAGCCGTGCGCGGCGATGTTGGTGCGCAGCCATATGTGCATTACAGCGCTGGTGTCCTGGGCGTTGAACGCCCGTATACCATCCGATTTGAGTGGGACCGCGGAGGAAGCGGTCTTTCGAAACCTTGCCAGCCAACCAGGTTCGAGAAAACGGTTGACCAGATAAGCCACGAATATGCCGAATACCGTCTCCGCCAGCCGTGTCAAACCGTAGACGACAGGGGAGATATCCTTGTGATCGATGAGTATGATCAGATAGACGACAATGCTGATGGGCACACTAGCCTGCAGCTTCAGCACATTGCACAGATAGATGATAACGACAACACCGGCGGTGATCAGCAGCACGAAAACCTCAGCGGGGATGTACCCCACGATCAGTAAAAACAGCACACCCATCACGGATCCGAAAACCGTGCCGATGGTTCTGTCGATACCCGTGCGCAGTGTATTCTGCAGCGAAGACTTCATGCAGATAGTGGCGGCCAGCGCTGCCTGTATGCCGTTGATGGCCTTGCCAAGCCCGATGTAGCCGCTGCCGAGGCCGATCAGCTGGAACGTCAACAGGCAAAGGCCCACCGCGACAGCCGTCTTGATATTCCTCATCCCGATCTTATACCGTGGCTTCATGTTTCCTCCGTACTGAAGATACTATCTTCTTTCATTCTACCGAAATCAGCGTTCATGTCAATAATTCTGGCAGAATGTGCGCAATCACACCCCGTCATGTGAAAGCATAACATATAGATATATACGCATAATACCGTCCGCAAGTGTTTAATGGGCGGTGCCATAAGGAGGAGGCGCAAATGGCGGTCATAAAAGCAGCCGATTTGGTCAATTTTGTGGTCAAAGCGAGAAACGACGGCTGGGGATACGTGTTCGGCGGACAAGGGCAGCTCTACACGCGGGCACTTGCGGAAAAGTGGGGCAGGGAGAGGCGGTCAGGGCGCAGCTACAGTTATTTTACCGTGCAATGCGCGAAGTGGTTCGGGCATTACATTGCGGACTGCTCCGGCCTTATTATAGAGGCGTTCCGCAGCCAGATACCCGGTTATGGCGACAAGACAGCCAACACGCTCTATAGCCGGTCTGTGCAGAAGGGTAAGCTGAGCTCCATTCCGGAGATTGCCGGGCTGTGCGTGTGGCGCAACGGGCACATCGGCGTTTATATGGGCAATGGCAAGGTGATAGAGTCGGGCGGCACCAACAACGGCGTCGTGCTATCCCGTCTGACCGCACCGGCGACGAACAAGAATTGGACCAACTGGGGCAAGATGGCGGACGTGGACTACTCAGTGACGAGCAACCCCGACGAGCCAGAGCCGCCGACGCTGTGGCTGGGCAGGCTGCTCAAGCTGACCGGCCCGTACCTGAACGGGGACGATGTGGCTCAGGTGCAGATTGCGCTGACGCTCAAAGGGTATGATCCGGGGACGATCGACGTCGTGTACGGTCCGTATACGCAGCGGGCGGTTAAGGAGTTCCAGAAGGCCAGCGGGCTGCTGGTGGATGGCATCGTGGGCGAGAAGACGGCGGCCGCACTGTTCGGGGACTGGGTGACGGACAGCAGCGGGTATCCGGTATACCCGGTGGCGGACAATCAGCTGAGCTCATTCGAGCTGGGAAGGGACCTCAAGCTGGCCACACCATATATGGCAGGGGAGGATGTGCGGGACGTGCAGGACGCGCTTGCGCTCAACAACTTCTCGCCGGGAGATTCGGACGGCGTGTTCGGCCCCAAGACGCAGAGCGCCGTGATCGGATTTCAGAAGAAAAAGAATCTGGTTCCCGACGGCGTTGTCGGCCAGTATACCGCGACCATGCTGGGTGGCATCTGGACGGGAAACTGACAGCAGCCCGGACTGAGTCGCTTATATTTCTGTCGGGTCGTCGATGTGCAGATGCACCTGCCAGGCGATTGAATCCGGATCGAAATCGGCTGAAATCTGGCCGACGGACATCTTGACGTAGCGCGCCTTCGCGGTGACGGCGACCTCGCCTTCGGGCGTATAGATCTCGCCTTGCGCTTCGAACAGCAGGCGGGTGTCCTTCGTGATACGCCCCAGGCACCTAAGCTGCTGGCCGTAAGGCAGCGGCTTTTTGTATGCCAGCGACAGCTCCACAGTCACGCCCCAGACGTCTGGGCTGCCAATCTGCACCGCGCGCCCCATTGTCTCGTCCAGTATGCACGCGGCGATGCCGCCGTGGACGCGGCCGGGGTAGCTCTGGTGCAGCCGGTGCGGCGTGAACAGCGCGGCCACTTCGTTGGTATCCGTTTCGAAAAATGAAGCCTTGAGGCCTTTGTCATTGTCCAGCCCGCAGACGAAGCATTCGGACGAGTTGGGCTGCTTTGTGGTTACCTTTTTCATTTCTGTGTTCCTCTACGTTTCTTTGGTGCATTATACCACAAATAAGAACAATGTGCAGATCATTGATGGCATATACCCGAAGGTTGTGTTAATATAGGGCGGCAATCAAAGGGGGGCACCACAATGGAAAAGAAAAGCATGTTTGAGAAAAAAGGCGTAATGATTGCGACGGCGATGCTCTGCTGCTTGCTGTGGGGCAGCGCGTTTCCCACCATCAAGCTTTCGTATGCGGAATTGGGCGATCTGAGCAGCTTTCAGAGAGTATTGCTGGCTGGGCTGCGGTTTACGCTCGCCGGGGTGTTCGTACTGGCGTTTGCGAAGCTGAAGCTGAAGTCGAAGCTGGTGCCGCCGCGCCGTGAATGGCCGCTGCTGCTGGCTGTGGCGCTGCTGCAGACGTTCGGCTCGTATGTGCTGTATTATATCGGCATGGCGCACACGAACGGCGTGAAGGGCTCCATCATCATCACGCTGAGCGTCTTTCTGGTGGCGGTTTTCGCTCATTTCATGTTTAAAACTGACAGGCTCAGCTGGAAGAAAGGCGTCGGGCTGTTATGCGGCTTTGCGGGTGTGCTCGCGGCCAACATCACGCTGCTGGGAGAAGAATCATTTTCTTTTTCGATGCAGGGCGAAGGGCTGATCATGCTGCACTGCGTGCTGGGCGCAGTGGCTACCGTGATGGTGCGCAAATACGGCGGCAGCACTGACATCGTGCGGGTGTCGGGCGGGCAGCTGTTTGTGGGAGGCCTTATGCTCATCGCGGTGGGGTATGCAGGCAGCCCGCAGGGGCTGATATTCAATAAAGAGGCGGCGCTGCTGCTGGTGTACATGGCGGCGCTGTCGGCGGTGGCTTTCACGCTGTGGTTCGTGCTGCTAAAGGTTCACAAGGCCACGGTGCTGGAGCAGTACAAGTTTGCGGTACCCTTGTTTGGCGCGCTGCTGTCCGTGCTGCTGGTACCGGGCGAGCATATCGGTCTGGAGATGCTGGCTGCGGCAGCGCTCGTGACAGCCGGCACCCTTATCGTCAACAGGGAGGAAAAGCGCATCAGTGCCTGACTCGGAGCTTTTTTCCGCTAAGATGGGTGGCGAGCAGCCTGCGTATCAGCGCGTCTTCCTTTGGGTTCAGCAGCCGTTTGGGTATCACAAAAGCTTGCAGCATCGACATGTGGATGAAGACCGCTTTCTTCGACTCCACCGCAAATTTGACCTGATCCCATTTGGCGTTGGACGCACCGGAGGAACTGGATTCTCGGACGCCGTCTTTGTCTATCACCAGCTCAAACTCGGATTTAAGAGTGTGGCTGGAGCGGTACTGCCGCCTGGCTTGATGATTGAGCGCCAGTATGTTGGAGAGAGCGATAAGACCGGCAAACAGCACGATCAGCAATACGATGATGATCAATGTGACGAAGTTTGGCGTACGGTCGGCAAATACGATAAATATGCAAACTGCCAGCATCAGCACCAGAAACAGCGCCGGCATCATGATGAGCTGCTTGCGGTGAGAGAAATGGTTGTAATGCAGGTAGTCCTCAAGTGACAGAGTATAGCTTTTACGGAATTCCATCGGTTCCCTCTCATATAAAAAAATATGTTGCTTTATACTAGCATAAGGCCGTTGCTTCGTCCATAACAACTTCTTTTTACAGCGGCTGCGTGATGTGATATAATACACCGGCAGCGAAAAGGAACGATTATGATAAACACGATTGATAAGAAAATTATAACGATAGACGACGGCAAAGAGGGCGTTATCGCCGGAGACCAAAAATGGTTCAGGAAGCTCAGCCACAGCATATCCGGCTGTGGGCCCACAACAGCCGCCCTCATACTCATGTATATGGCCTTGGTTTTTTCGGAGAAATGCCGGGCGGTTTATCCGTATGAGTCTCCTGCAAAAAGGGACGATTTCACAGCCTTCATGGGCGCGGTCCGCGAATACGTGAAGCCGGGTTTGCAGGGACTGACGGATGCCAGGTTTTTTGCGACCAGCACGGTGGAGTTCGCAAAAACGATGGGCGTCGGCATCACCGCCGTGAGAGTTTCTTCCGGTTATAGTGTCGGTGTGGCGTTCGCGTATATCAAAAAAGCGGTGGATGAAGGCTATCTGCCGGCGTTGCTGATACTGCGCAACCCAGCTAAAGAGCTGGACGATTTTACATGGCACTGGATGGCTGTTACCGGCTACGACGACGAGAAAAAAACGGTTTTTATTGCGACAAATGGCGAGGAGCATGAGCTGGCGTTCGAAAAGGTATGGCATCAGAAGCGGCCGTACCACGCCGCTTGCGTATATTTCTATCCACAATGATCCAAACATTAGTTCATAGTTTTTTCACAAAACAGTTGACGCGACAGTTAATATGATATAGAATATCATTTGCACTCGTTGACGCGGGGTAGAGCAGTTTGGTAGCTCGTCGGGCTCATAACCCGGAGGTCGTAGGTTCAAATCCTTCCCCCGCAACCAATTAGTCATAACCCGATTGGATAACTTTTCAATCGGGTTATGCATGTGGCGGCGTAGCTCAGTTGGCCAGAGCACTCGGTTCATACCCGGGGTGTCACAAGTTCGAATCTTGTCGCCGCTACCACCTGAAAGCCCTTGAGAGAGGGCTTTTTTCGTTGCTTGTATCTGCTAGAAAATGATTGGCTCGCGACCACAGCACGCACATATTCGCGGACGCCAGTCAATACTATTTGGCATGGTTTGCGGTATGGTTGCCGGACTAGGAACTGACGACAGCAGAAACAGCAGACCAAAGCAGTTTCTATTTATCTTTTAGCCGGAATGTGATATAATCAATCTACAACAAGACTACGGAAGGAGCGAGTGACATGGACGAAAAGAAAACAGCTAACGACGAAATCGTCGTTGATGAAAGCGTGTGCTCCGCTGAATTTTCAGAAGGATGCACCGAGACAATCGCCGAAAAGGAAGAATAGACTGGAAATGACTTAGCGGTTACATACAAAAGCCCTCGCGATGAGGGCTTTTATATTCCTGAAATAAGTTATTCCAGCGTGAGGTATGCGAACACGGGGCAGTGGTCCGAGAACTTAGTGACGACGATGCGCGAGTTGATCACTTTGATGTTGCTGGTCACGATGATGTTGTCGATCTCGTTGTAGTTGATCTCGTTGCGCTCGTAATCGTAGTATTTGGTGTCCGGCGAGTTGACGATGGTGTACCCCTTCCCAAAAACCGCGGAGAACTCCTTGTACGCCGCGTTGAAATCGCCCGTCAGTATCTTGTACTTGTTAGGGTCGTCGTCCATGATCTTTTTCACCTGCTTGAACTGTTTGGCGCGAATGGACGCCGTGTTGTAGGTGAAGTGCGTGTTGTAGATGGACACCTTGTTGTCGCCTATCGTGACCACCGCCTTTTGCAGCAGGCGCTTCTCGTAGCTGCCGCTGTCCAACTTGAACGTCTCGATGTCGCGCAGCTTATAGCGGGAGATAAGGCCGTTGCCGAACTCGCCGCCGCTCGTATTGATGGTGGGGGAGAGCACGTTGTAGGACATGCCGCGCGTCTTCAAGCTCGCGAGGTTGTCCACGATATCGCTGGCGTCAAGGTTCTGGAAGGCCTCCTGTATGCCCATGATGTCGGGCTGCTGGTCATATACCAACCGGCCCTGACGGAGCAGCTGGCCGTTGCCGCGCTTGATGTTCCACGTGCCCACGGTCAGTACGTTGCGCGAAATGTAGACGCTGTAGCGTATCTTGCCGCCCACCGATATGCGCACCGTCTTCATACCCGCGGAGGGGATGTCAAACGTTGCTTTGCTCTTGCCGGTATCGCCCACGTCCACCTTCACGCCGTCGTTGGCTTTAGCGGTGATGGTAACGCTTTTGGACGAGGCCTTAACCACATAGCCGTAATCATCCGGGGTGAACGACGGGTACAGCGTGCCGCCCGAAACCTTGAGGCTGGAGAGCTGCGTATCGCCCACCTTGGCCGCGATGTCGAGGTACTTGGCATATACGTACGCCGTCTGCCCCTTGTAGTCCACCTGATACCAGCCCTCGGTGAGCGTGTCCTGCGGAACGATGGTGAGCTCTGAACCCTTTTTGGCGGTGCCCAGCAGCTCCGAGTCGGCGTTGGGTCCGCTTCGGACGTTTACGTCCTCGTCGCAGTTGACGATGGTGGCCACGTAGCTGGGCTGATAACCATCGATTGACGCGTCCAGACTGACGAAGATGCGGTTGACATAGCCCGTTTTGCCGTCGTATTTCACCTGATGCCACTGCGCGTCCACGTTGGTCTTGAGCACATGAACGTAGGTGCCGTATTTGAGCCGAGTGATGATATCGGAATCGGTGGTGGGCGCAGTACGGAAAGCCACGTCGTCACCGATCATGACGCCGCTGTTCTTGACGATACCGGCGGGTACAACGGAGGCCTGCGGAATGGGCGTTGCCGTGGGCTCCGGCTCCAGCGTGGGCGTGGGTTCGTCGTCCGGGCGGGTGGTCGGGACAGGTGTCATAGCGGGATCATCCGCCGGTGTGCCATCGGAGTTATCGGAAGACGCCGGTTCGGCGGATACGACGGGCTCATTGCCGGGCGGTACTGTGGCCTGAGAATCGACGGGCGCCGCGGAACAGCCCGCCAGCAGTAATATGATCAACAACATGGATACGGTTGCGTATATCTTGGACATCAGTTACCTCAAAGTCAGATTATAGAGTCATATCTATGATAGCCAATATTATACAGTCACATACATATCAATTGCAAGTGAATCTAAAAATGTTCACAATTCAGTTGTAGCGGGTGCAGAAATACTGCAGTTGCCCGCGGCGGGACAAAAATGTGTCATCTATATAGTAATTCAAGTCAATATATTGAATGATCGCGCACTTGCGCACCTGCGGTTGATTCTCTATAATTAAACAATAGGATGCCATTCTGATTTCAATTCCAAAAAACAAGGAGCTTTTAATATGAGATATGTAGCTGGTATCGACGTGGGCACGTCCGGCGTCAAATGCATTCTGGTGGGTGAGGACGGCCATGTCGCCGCGTCCCAGACGAGAACCTATTCGCTCAGCAACCCTCATGAGGGCTGGTCGGAGCAGAACCCGGCAGATTGGTGGGAAGGCACCTGCGGCGCCATGAAGGCGGCTGTGGAGCAAAGCGGCGTGGCGGCGGCAGACATCGCCGGATTGTCGTTTTCCGGCCAGATGCACGGCCTGGTGGCTCTGGACGGGGACGACAACGTGATACGGCCCGCGATACTCTGGAACGACCAGCGCACCGAAAAGGAGTGTGAGGAGATCATCGCGGCGGCGGGCGGCCTAGACGGACTGCTGTCGTACACCAACAACACGATGCTCACCGGCTACACGGGCGGCAAAATACTGTGGATGAAAAAGAACGAGCCGGACAACTTTGCGCGCATGAAACACTTCCTGATGCCCAAGGACTACATCCGCTTCCTGATCACGGGGGAGAAGTGCACCGAGGTATCGGATGGTTCCGGTACGGGTTTGTTTAACGTGGAGAAGCGCGCCTTCAGCTTTGAGCTCATTGACTTGCTGGGTTTTGACAAAACGATGTTCCCGAGCGTGATGGAGTCCGACGGTTTGGCCGGGCATGTCACCAAAGAAGCGGCGGCGCTGACAGGCCTGCCCGAAGGCCTTGCCGTATACGCGGGCGGCGGCGATGCGGTCATCCAGACGACGGGCATGGGCATCGTCAAGGAGGGCACCATCGGCTTTATCATCGGCACGTCGGGCGTCGTTTCGATGGCGCTGGACGGCTTCGGATACAACGAGAACGGCCTGGTGCAGTTTTTCTGCAACAACGACAAGAACAAGTGGCAGGCGTTTGGCTGTCAGTTGTCGTCGGGCGGCTCCATGGAGTGGTTCAAGAACACGTTCTACGATGGTGCTGACGATCCTTTCAAGCTTATCAACGCGGGCGCGGAGGCCAGTCAGCCGGGCGCTAACGGTGTAATATTCCTGCCGTACCTCACGGGCGAGCGCGCGCCCCATGCCGACCCGTACGCCAGAGGTGTATTCTACGGCATGTCCGTCACGACCACACGCGGCGATCTGGCGCGTGCGGTGATGGAGGGCGTGGTATTTGGCCTGCGCGAGATATACGAGCTGATACTGTCCGCCAAACCCGGCATGAAGCCCACTGAAGTCGTGTCGTCGGGCGGCGCGTCCAAGAGCCGCTTGTGGCGGCAAATCCAGGCGGACATCATGGGTCTGCCGGTGAAGACGCTGACAGGCGCGGCCGAAGGCGGCGCGTACGGCGCAGCGGTAGTGGCCGGCGTGGGCGCGGGGCTGTGGGGCAGCATCGAAGAAGCAGCCAAGATGCTTAAAGTGGAGACGATCACACAGCCGATTCCTGAGAACGTGGAGAAGTACAACAGGATCATCAAGACCTACTCGGGGCTGTATCAGGACTTGAAGCAGCGTTTCCGTGAATTGTAATTCAGCGGCAAACACAAGTGGAGCGGTATAGGCGCGTTATAATATGGAGACATATTAAATCAGACTTAAATAGAAACGGAAAAGCGAAAGAAAAAAAGGCGTCGATCCCAAGGGTTGGCGCCTTTCTCCTTCAATAAATGTTTTGTATTATGAACAAACCTTCCTTACAAAAGCGCTTCGATTTGCGTTTTTGATTTCTTGTCCAGCACTTCACCGGACAGAGCGTTCATTATAAAACCATCGATATCATCTGTCCGGAGATTCTTACGGATAAGAACCAATACATTTAATATGTCGAGCAATATTGATTTACGCATTGTTTCCTTAACAGACATAAGATTGAATGAGACAAGGCTGTCAGCGATTCTGTCGAGTATGCCAGTCTTAAATGGAACTATTTTGCTTAAAGACTGAATACATTGCCGTACTGTGATAGGTTTATCATCGTTTAGCAGCATAAGGTATTCATCAATGGCGTATTCCATTTGGTTTTCTGTATCCCATTTCGCGTTTTCCGCTATCAACATAAGCCCGATGCTTCTCTGATAAGAATTATCGCTTCGCAATTTGTCACGGAAGGTATTCCAATACGGATATACATCATCTGTGAGCATGGAACGGTGACTAAGGAGAAGATAAGCCTGATACCTGATGTTGTCGTCTTTTAAACTGAGTAATCCCACCAACTGTGGGATGTCTTCAATTTTCAGGTTCCTTGCCACTTCGGGCAAAGCGTCTTTATCAATCGACATAGTGCGGTCAAGCATAATCATACAATGATCCTCCCAGACGATGAGATATATCTCTTAGCTTGTGCACTGTCATTATAACCCTTTTTTTATTTCCTGTAACTGCATTTCTTTCTTTTTCATTACTTCTTAAGCCGGGCGTGAATGACAAAGCGTGCGTCGTCGAACTCATAGGTGCAGGTACAAAGCGTCAGAATCACGTCGTCAGCGGACAACTGTGAGTTGGTGGGGTATATGCTCTTGTCCTGTATTGTTTGCAGAAAATCCAGCCAGTCAGCATCGTCTTTAAACGTGGTGTCAATGAAGTAAAAACTCGTATCCGTGATATAGGCCGAGAATATATCCCACTCATAGTCCTCGTACAGCGTGTCGAACCGGATGATGCGGTTGTTGTAGAAGAACTTTTCATCCTTGTACTGCATCAGGTTATGGAACATGGAGCCGTTCTTCATGTTGTGGCCGTAAAGTATAAAATGCCCGTTAAGCGGATCAAGGCCAATGTTGCAGCGGTAATCCAGAAATATCGCGCCACTGGAATTCTTCTTGCGGTCGTAGCCCATATGCAGATAGTAATCGTTGTCGATGCCCTGCGTGACCAGATAGTTGATGTCCAGCGCATCGATGCTGACACGGCCCACGATGTCTTCGTTGATGTCGAGTACGGCAGTAAAGCTGTCGCGCGGGAAGCGGATTGCCGGTGCGCTTGAAACCTCCGGCTCCGGCTGCTCGAAAACGGGCTGCGCCGTTTCTGCGGGGGCGGCTGCTACCGGGGGACTTTTCAGCGTTGTATCGTAAAGCTCTGCGGCGAAATCCTGTTCAAGCGGTTTGGTGCTGTCTGATATGATGTCAGGCAGCACGATGAAAGAGCCGATCAGTATGACGGAGATACCGAGCAGTATGGCTGCTGCGACGACGATGATCTTTGCATGCAGCACCCGTCTGTCCTGCGCGCGGACGAATTCCCCGCCCTCGCGGTTGCCCGGGCGGTGGTACAACCTGTCCAAAAGTTAACTCCTTAATACGCATCGTTTTTTAGAAACAGAGTTAAGTATGTCTTTGCCGGTGTGTTTTATTCACTGGCGCGTATTAAAGCGTATGAGAGACAAGCTTAAGGAATGCGCATCCGACAAAATCAGACGCGATTGCTTAAGAAATTACTTTAAAACAGGTTAAGAGAGCGAGACTTTGCATGCTCAACATTGATTTCAGGATATTATGTGAAACAAGATGCTTCGCACCATGGAGAAGGCTTTTAGTTGAATAAAAAAATCCGGTCTGCATTTAGCAGCCGGATCGGGATTACGTATTATAATATCTGTTATCAGGCGGGGGTTAGTATTCGTATACCTTGGCATAGTCCTGCGCGTTTTTTGCCATGGGGACGGAACCCTGCGGCAGCGATGCATCCAATGTGGTGTCTACTACGATCCACTGCCCGCCGATATAAACCTCGTTCCAGGCGTGGTACACATCCGGATCCTGCGCTGAATAACCCTTGACCAGCTTGGCTGGTATACCGATGCTGCGCAGCATGGCGGCAAAGAGGGACGCATAGTCGTAGCAGATGCCGCTGCCCTCGATATAGGTCTCCTCGATATCGGGGAGATAGTCGTACATCAGCGTGAACACCTTCGCACTGTCGTACTGGATGTTTTCCGTAACGTACTGATACAGCTCATCCGAGCAGCCCGTTAAGAGATTGGCATCTTCAAAGCCCGTCAGCGGATTGGAAACGATGTAGCGCACGTCCTGCATGGGCTTCTTGCCGAAATCCCAGTCCACGTTTTGTATGGAGTTGAGATATACGTCCTCCTCGTTTATCAGTGCCACATCAAACGTTTTGGATGTGACCACAAAATACTCATCTTCTTTTACGTTCTGCATGATACGGGCTGTGTACTCGCCGCTGCCATACTGCAATGAAAAGTCTTCAATGCTGCCGTCGCCTTTCAGATTATACGCAATGGAGTTGCCGTCTTTTAAGACCTGCAGCTTGAGCCGTGCGTCCGATTCCGAAGTATGGCAGATACGCAGCAGGCCGGAGCTGACATAGTCCGTACAAATCTCTTCAGAGGGAACCATGTCCGGCGGCAGCGCGGGCCCGTGAATACGGGCGGCAAACAGCGCGTCGATGTCCTCATTCGTCGTTTCGGCGGCAGCCAGCGCGACGCCGGTGTTCTCGTGCATATTCTTGATTTCACTGTCGGGGGCGGTACAGCCCGCTAATGCAAGCAATACGCAAACCGTCAGCATGACAAGTGCTGCTTTTGTTTTCATATTACCGTTCCATCGGTTGTATTTCGTTCCGTCAAGTATTATATCTGCCCGCCAGAGCAGGTCACTGATTAATCTGATACCACTCCACGGGGCGCAGTGCCGAGCCGTCCATGGCCAGCGCCAGCGTCACGTGCAGACCGATATCGCCTTCCCAGGTCTCATAGGAGATGCTGAAGCCTCTATCGCCGCGGGTCAGCTGCGTATCGAAGTCCAGCTCCGCGAGCTTGTCTGTCAGCGCCTGCTCAAAGCCGTCAGCATCTTGCTGACCGGCCTGACTGACTGCCGCATCGACCTCGGCCCAGCAGTGCGCTGCGATGCCTTCTGCGCTATAGTAGGCGTTGCTCCAGTCGGATACCTTCTGGCCCAGCCGCAGCCCGGACAAGGCAGTGGTGAGCGCCGCAACGCCAAACACGACGAGCACCAGCAGCAACAATATGACGAGTACGGATGACGCACCCTTATTGGAGGCCATCAGCTTTTTAATCATACGCACCGCCTCCGTAATATTTTGCCGTCTTGATGGCTGCCAGCTCACGGTCGCCGCTCACGGCTGTAACGTTCAGGTCAAAAAGCTCACCGGGATAGTCACCTGGCGCTTCACTGATGTCCAGCACGACATTAAAGGACCCGTTGACAAGCGTATACCGGCCGTCCAGGCTGCCTTCCGAAACCGGAAGGCCCAGCAGAATTAGCCCGTCTTCCATGCTGTCACTGCTTACCAATGTTTCCGCAGCGGATGCGACCGCCACCTGCGCTTCCTGCACGTCTCCGGCACGCCGGTTGGTATCGCCCGCCAGCACAAACAGCTTCAGCAGCACAGCGCATATGATGCCGAGCGCGGCGATGGATATGATCACCTCAATCAGCGTGAATCCCCTTTGATTGTGCATCTTCATGTCCTGAGGCTCACCACCCCTTCTACTGACCGCGTGTCATCGCCGCTCCCGGATGTACACCGGATACGGAGCAGAGAACCGTTTCGCTCTATATTGAGGCTACTGATTTTGGTGATGAGGTTGCCGGCGTCTACCGACGGCTCAATGCCCTCAAGCGTCAGGCACTCGTACAGGCCGCCCTCCGCGTAGAATATATAGGTACAGTAGCCTTCCTCGATATCAATCTTTAAAGAGCTGCCGTATGTCGTTTGTTCGACATCAATGCCGCCAGTTTTATCGTGCTGCTTCACCTTCATGTTGATATACGAATAGGCGACGCGCGTACTCTCGGTCGTCTCCTTGCCGCTGAGGATGCTGCCGTATGCTTTTGAGCCGGAGCTGATCAGCATAAAAACGACGAAGGCGAACAGTATCAGCACCAGCATCACGGAGATTGACTCAATGGCAAAAGCCTTGCTTCTCGAATGCATGTCAATCACCCGTCTCTCTCAGATAGAGAACCTTCACATCCGGAAAGATGTTGGATGCGAACATCTCATAGTGATAGATATAGCGCCTTTTGTCCATGATCAGTCCGTAGTTTTCCTCCAGATACGCAAGGTCAGACGGGTAGGCGCCCTCCAGCGCGTAACACTGGGATACGCTGCTGATTACTGTATCGCGTATTTCATCGAGTCTTCTTTCGTTATAGCCGCTGCCGTATTCCCTCACGTTGATAACGACGAACAGCACCAATGCGGCCATAATCGCAAGGCAGACCAGCATGGAAACGAAGGACAGGCTCATCTTGTTCATGGCTCATCCCACCGTGTTCATAATACGGGTGACAGGCAATATGACGGATACCAGCACGACGCCGATGATGACGGACAGCACGATGATCAGTGCCGGTTCCAGCACCGTTGTCAGCTTAGTCAGGCGTTCATCCAGTTCCTCCTCCAGCACATCCGCCGCCCGGTCCAGCATGTCGTCCGTATGGCCTGTGTTCTCCGCCACCGCCAGTATGCGCAGCAGCAGGCCGGGAAACAGACCCAGAGACAGCAGCGCCTCACGCAGCGTCTCACCCTTTTCGATGCGCTCGGCCGCCTTCAATATCAGCGCTTCGATGCGCGCGTTCATGACGATGGCGGCGGTCATGCGAACGCTGGTGGCGATGGCAATGCCACTGCGAAGCAGCATGGCCAGGTTACGGGCAAAGCGTACGCCGCAGATGTTGCGCGTAATGCCGCGGTGTATTGGCAGCTTGAGCTTGAACGCATCCAGCAGTTCACGTCCCTTCTGGCTTTGCCGCATGATCACGACAGCCAGTATCAAGGCGGCAATCACCGCCAGCAGTATGTAGAAGTAGCTGCTGATGAAATCGCCGATGTTCATCAGCGTGCGCGTGATGCCCGGCATTTCGCCGCCGAGGGAGGAGAGTACATCGTCGAACATGGGCAGCACTTCGGTCAGCAGCAGCACGATGACACACAGCATCAGCACAGTGAGTATGATGGGGTATGTGACAGCGGACATCACTTTGGCGGATATCTTCGCGTCCTTATCATACGAATCGGCCACGCGCGTGAGCACACGAACGAGATTACCGCTCTGCTCACCCATCTTTATCATCTGTATGTAGAAAACCGGCAGCAAGTCCTGCTCCTCGGCGAACGCTTCAGACAGCGCCAAGCCCTCGATGACTCGTTTTTGTACGCGCCGCAGCATCTGCTGTGCCGCCCGTGATTTGGTCTGCTGCCGGATCAGATCAATGCCTTCCTGCAGCGACAGATCCGAATCGACAACAAGCGCGAACTGCCTCGACAGTGACGACAGGTCCGCGCTGGAAAGCTCATGGGCTTGTCTCATGAATGAACTCCTTTATCGTTTGGCAAGCGAAAGATACTGCTCATACAGCTTCACATCCTGCGCCTTGATTCTGGCGGTTTTTTCGTCTACAACGCTTTGCGCGGCCAGCTCGGCGAGGCTGCGCTCCAGCGAACACATGCCCTGATCCTTGCCGGTCTGTATGATGTTGCCGATCTGGTAATGCTTGCCCTCGCGGATCAGGTTGCGCACCGCGGGTGTCACCACCATCACCTCGCAGGCGGCCACCAGCCCTTCACCGTTCTTGCGGGGCAGCAGCACCTGAGATATGGTGCCCTGCAGCACGGTGGCCAATTGGCTGCGTATCTGGTTCTGCTGGTCGGTGGGGAACGAGTCCAGTATGCGGTCTATCGTCTTTACGGAGCCGATGGTGTGCAGCGTGGAGAACACCAAATGGCCAGTCTCCGCCGCCGACAGCGCGATCGCAATGGTCTCCTGGTCGCGCATTTCGCCCACCATGATGACATCCGGGTCCTGCCGCAGCGCGGACCGCAATGCCGATGCAAACGAGGAGGCGTCTTCGCCGATCTCTCGTTGTGTTACCAGGCTCTGCCCGTGACTGTGCAGATATTCCACAGGGTCCTCAATGGTGAGTATATGGTAGTTGTAATCCAGGTTGATAATGTCCAGCATACTGGCGAGCGTGGTTGATTTGCCGCAGCCCGTCGCGCCGGTCAGCAATACAAGTCCGGTCGTCTTTTTTGTGAATTGCAGAACGGTGTCCGGAAGCCCCAATTCTGAAAAATTCGGTATGGTGAGCGGCAGCATGCGCACTGCGATGGCGTATGTGCCGCGCTGTTTGTAGATATTGCACCGAAAACGGCCAAAACCGCTGCGTGAATAGGAAAAGTCGACGACCTTGTTGCGTGTCAGCCGGTCCATCTTCACAGGGTCAAGGCAGGAGCCGACGATGCCGGCCACTTCCTCCGCAGAAAATACAGACGTGCCGGGGATCACTTCCAGCTTGGCGTTCACACGCATCAGCGGGTGGGAGCCGACACAAATATGCATATCTGTTGCATGGTGCTGCTTGGATATCTCCAGCAGGTTGTCCAGTACGCTGCACGGCATAGCATCTTGCCTCTTTCTCAGAATCCATTCTGTTACACCAAGCACGTGCATAAACTTGGCATACAATTTATATATCGGCACAAACCAAGAATTATTTACAGCAAAAATTGTACTATCAAAATATAGAGACTCATGACAGTGAGAAGTAAACTGATAGCCGAAAATAATTTGTGGATATTTTGCAAACAAATAAACCGGCAAATGAATGCCGGCAGTTAATGATCATGTATGTGAGTCGATAATGGGCTTTCACATAAACAGCAGCAGGCTGACCGCCATCACCGCCATTCCGCCCACCATACCGTAAATAGACAGGTGCGGTTCTCCATACGCGCGCGCCGTGGGAAGAATTTCATCGAGTGAGATGAACACCATGATGCCGGCGACACAGGCAAAAATTATGCCAAACACCACATCTGACATGAAAGGCATCAGTATCAGAAAAGCAACAAGCGCGCCCAAAGGCTCGGACAGGCCGGACAGCAGTGACCAGCGGAATGCCTTGCGGTGACTGCCGGTGGCATAATATATCGGCACTGAGACAGCGATGCCTTCCGGAATGTTGTGGATGGCGACAGCGATGGCGATGGTGATACCGAGAGAGGGGTCCTTTAAGCCGGAGACAAAGGTGGCGATACCTTCGGGAAAGTTGTGTATGCCGATCGCCAATGCGGTGAAGATGCCAAGGCGCATCAGCTTGCCCTGATGCTGCGGGCAGTTCTGAACCTCGCAAAGTTCGACGGCACTGCCGGTCATGCACTCCACCTTGCGCATCTCATGCGGGTTGTCCGCTGCGGGAACAAACTTGTCGATAAGTGCAATCAGCAGTATGCCGCCGAAAAAGCCCGCGACAGTGACCCATGTTCCGTTCGGGTCACCCAATGTTTCGGTAAGCAGCCGATTGGATTCAGCGAATATATCGATCATGGACACGTAGATCATCACACCCGCGGAGAAACCGAGCACGACGGACAAAAAGCGGGTATTTGTCCGTTTGGCCAGCAGCGCGATAAGGCTGCCGATGCCGGTGGAAAGCCCTGCGAAAAGCGTCAGCCCGAATGCCATAAGCACGGTGCGCAAGTCGAAACTCAACATATTTAGCTCTGCCCCCTAAAAATACACGCACATTCTATCATCGGGACAGCGATAAAGCAACAGGAAAGTTAGCGGGTGTGAAGTTTTATTGACGGACGAATACTACAGCTTTATTCCCGCGTTGCGCGCTTCCAGTTCGAGGAGGAAGTTCTTGACGTGCAGTCCGCCGCCGTAAGCTGCGCGGCCTGACGCCTTGTGGATAACCCGATGACAGGGAACAAGTATCGGCAGCGGGTTCAGCTTCATTGAGGTGCCCACGGCCCGCATTGCGAGCGGGAACCCCGCGGCCAGCGCCAGCTCACCGTAGGTGGCTGTCGCGCCGTAGGGGATGCGTATCGTGGACTGGTACACAGCCTGACGAAACGGTGTGCCGGGCAGAAACAACGGCAGGTCGAACGAGCGCCGTTTACCGGCAAAGTATTCGGCCATCTGCAACGCGAAGGGGAGAGTATCGTCGGTCAGATAACCTGCGCCCGCCGCTTCGTCGGGAAAAAGCACGCGGCGGATCACGCCGTCTTCATACAGCGCAGTAACGACGCCCAACGGTGTTTTAGCGTGACAGGCGGTTTTTTTCTGTGGGGACATTTTGAACCTCCCTTTAAAGCAGCTTTCGCATACAGACAAAGTCATCCAGCATCATGTATTCTGTGAAACCGGCCGCATCAAACATGGCCGGATATCCGTGATAATGTGCTGCACAGGAACCATCCGAGTGGGAAGGGTAGGCCTCGAAGATAGTATAACCTTGAGCTTTCAGATCAATGGCTGCATAGTCCAGTAATGCGCGTGCGACTCCCTTGCGGCGGTATTCCGGCGCAATTACAAAGCAGGTTATGGCACATATTTTTATGCTGCCATCATCGTTGGGAACCATGCGTTTGAGTCGCCCGTATGAATCCTTAGCACCGGCATTGCACCAACCGATCGGCAGGTTGCCGTCATAAGCCAGATAACCGCGCATGGTGCCTTTGCTGATCATATCGGATGCCATAGCGCGATTATCAGCCGCAGTACGGCTTATCCACTCGCCATCGCTTCCGCAAAAGTGGTTAAACACGCAGTAACAGCCTGACCAGTCCGGATTATCGCTGAATGCACGGTGCTCAAAAAGGTCAAAAAAATGTGAGAGGAGCTTGGGTTCCAGCCTTTTTATACTCAGGTTTATCATATGACATCCTCTTTTTTTACAATAGTAACACAAAGGAGATATCGTGAGCAACATAACATCCGGTGTGATATGTCAAATAAAAAGACCTTCCGAGGAATAACCCAAGAAGGTCTTTAAGACTGCTGCGAAAAACTTATTTGATTTCAGCTGTTGCGCCGACTTCTTTGAGCTTCGCCACAATGCCTTCAGCTTCATCCTTCGGCACGCCTTCTTTAACGGTGCTGGGAGCGCCGTCAACCACGTCTTTGGCTTCCTTGAGGCCAAGGCCAGTCAGCTCGCGGACGACCTTGATAACCTTAATCTTTTCGGGACCGACATCCTTCAGTGTTACGTCGAATTCGGTCTTTTCTTCTTCAACGGGAGCGGCAGCAGCAGCGGGGCCGGCAGCGGCCATGGCTACGGGAGCGGCAGCGGAGACGCCGAATTTGTCTTCGATCGCTTTGATGAGCTCAGACAGCTCAAGGACACTCATTTTCTCAATGGCTTCTAAAATTTCCTGATGGCTCATGATTATTATCCTCCAAATTTTCGTTTATTATAGTTGGTTTGGTTTGGCTGTTTAAGCCTCTTTCTGTTCTTTGACTGCGTTGAGCGCGTAACCCAGCTTGCAGATGATGCCGGACAGCGACCTTGCAAACCCGGTAATCGGGGCGTTCAGTGTGCCGGCCAGTTGTGCCAGCAGCTGCTCTCTGGACGGCAGATCCGCCAGACTCTGGATGCCCGCGACGGTAATCACCTTGCCGTTCAAAAGGCCGGACTTGATCTCCGTTTTGTTCTTCAGCTTCTTGACGAACTCCGTGAGCACCTTGGCAGGGGCGACTGGATCGCTGAAGCCGAACGCGACAGCAGTGGGGCCGTTCAGATACTGATCCAGACCCTTGATCTCCAGCATATCGGCAGCGCGTTTGAGCATCGAGTTCTTGATGACATGGTATTCAACGCCGGCGGCGCGGAACTGATTTCTCAGCTGCGTCACTTCGTCAACGTTAAGGCCTCTGTAATCGTAGAAGATGATTCCCTGAGCTTTCTCAATCTTCTCCTTGATTTCAAGGACGACTTGCTTTTTGACCTCTATAGCTTTTTCTCCCAAATTTTTCACCTCCCTTTTCGGTTAAAACTCTTACCGAAAACCAAAAACCCTTTTCTGCACGGGAAAGCGCACAAAAAAGGGTTCATATCTTTGTTGGGCTCTCCTCGACAGGCGGATTTTAAGCGCCGATGGCGCGCCTGTTGTCTTAGGCAGGGCAATGATTATTCAGTTACCGGACTATATTATCAGTTGGTAAGCAGTTTTGTCAACCGTTTAGCTGATAAATCTGACGGGGTTAATCTTGACGCCGGGACCCATCGTGGAAGAAACGACAACGCTCTTCAGGTAAGTGCCCTTCGCGGCGGACGGCTTGGCCTTGATCAGCGCTTCCATAAGTGCCGAAAGGTTGTCGCCCAGCTTCTCTTTGCCGAAGCTCTTTTTGCCGATGATGACGTGTACGATGGCCGTCTTGTCCACGCGGTATTCCACCTTACCGGCTTTGATTTCGGCAATGGCCTTGGCGACGTCCTTGGTAACGGTGCCGGATTTTGGGTTGGGCATCAAGCCCTTGGGACCCAGCACGCGGCCGATCTTACCGACGACACCCATCATGTCAGGTGTGGCCACGCAAACATCAAACTCAAACCAGTTTTCATTCTTGATCTTGTCGACGAACTCGTCGCCGCCCACGTATTCGGCGCCAGCTTCCTCGGCTTCCTTTGCGCTATCGCCCTTGGCAAACACCAAAACACGCTGCGTTTTGCCGGTGCCGTGGGGGAGAACCAGAGCGCCTCTGACCTGCTGGTCGGCATGGCGCGGGTCAACACCCAGGCGGATGGATGCCTCGATGGTTTCGTCGAAGTTGGCTTTCGCGGTGTCGATGGAGAGCTGCAGCGCCTCCGCCGGGTCATAAAGCACAGTCTTATCGTAGGATTTTACGCTTTCGCGGTATTTCTTTCCTCTTTTCATACTCTTCCTCCTTGTGGTTGTGCGGCTTTCTTAAGCCTCCCACTTAATTCGCGTCAGTCGACGACTTCTACGCCCATGCTTCTGGCGGTGCCGGCGATCATGCTCATCGCGGCTTCCACGCTGGCGGCGTTCAGGTCAGGCATTTTTGTTTCCGCTATCTCCTTAAGCTGAGCTTTGGTGATCTTGCCGACCTTTTTCTTGTTCGGTTCACCGCTGCCACTTTCGATACTGATCGCTTTCTTGATGAGAACGGGAGCCGGCGGCGTCTTCATGATGAATGTGAACGATCTGTCCGCATACACCGTGATCACGACGGGGATCACGTAACCCACCTGTTTGGCGGTCTTTTCGTTGAACTCCTTGCAGAAGCCCATGATGTTGACGCCGTGCTGACCCAGAGCCGGACCAACCGGCGGGGCCGGCGTCGCCTTGCCTGCATTGATCTGCAGCTTCACGTAACCGGTAATTTTCTTTGCCATGGTTACACCTCCTTAAGATGCTGATATTTGTGGTACAAGCGGATTTGCGGCGTTTGAAGAGGTGATGCTTGCAAAGGCCAGTTCCTCCCACTTGCGAAAAGAAGCTTTTTGGCTTCTTTTATATACGTTTGATCTGGACGAAATCGAGATCGACCAGTGTGTCGCGCCCAAACATCGAGACGACGACCTTGACTTTTTGCTTCTCCGGATGCACTTCCTTGATGACGCCGACAAAGCTCTCGAGCGGGCCAGATGTGACCATCACGTTTTCGCCCACCTCCACATCGAGCTTGATGGGTACGTTTTCCACGCCCATGGCGCGTACTTCCTTGTCTGTTAAGGGGATGGGCTTGGAACCGGGACCGACAAAGCCGGTGACGCCGCGCGTGTTGCGCACCACGTACCAGGTTTCGTCGTCAAGTATCATCTTGACCATGACATAACCCGGATAGCGCTTTTTCATCACATGCTTTTTCTTGCCGTTCTTAACCTCGATGCTCTCTTCCATCGGCACCTTGACTTCTAAAATGACATCCTCAAAGCTCCGGTTCTGGATAGCCTTTTCCAGATTCATCTTCACCTTGTTCTCGTATCCGGAATAGGTGTGGATAACATACCAGTAAGGTTTATCCGTCTTCTCCTGCTTGATAAACACACCTTGCGTCTCTGGCTTTTTTGGCTGTTCAGTTGTCTCCGGATCGTCTATCGCGAGGCCGGCTTTTTCTTCTTCAGACATAGTGACCATAAGTTGCGCTGCCATACAGGCTGGCGCGTCTCCTTATTATTTTAGAACCAGGTCGAAAAGGCTGGTTATACCAAAGTCAAACAGTCCGACAATGATAGCCACGATCAGTATGAAACCCAGCACCGCGCTGGAATACTTGAACAGATCCTTGGCTGTCGGCCACGTGACTTTCTTCAGCTCGGAAATAATATCCTTGAAAAACCTGGCTGGGCTCTTCCTTTTTTTCTTGTTCGCCTTTTTAGCCGCTTTTTTTTGCTGTTCCAGCTTTTCTTTGCGGTCGTTACCGATTAATTTCGTTTTTGCCATAGCCCCTCACATCCTAAAATCATTATAGGTGCCCAAAAGACGCGATTACTTGGTCTCCTTATGGGTGGTGTGCTTTTTGCAGAAACGGCAGTATTTGCTCATTTCCAGCCTGTCGGGATCATTTTTCTTGTTTTTCATCGAGTCGTAATTTCTCTGCTTGCACTCCGTGCATGCCAGGGTGATCTTGTTACGCATGACCTTCCTCCAAATCTTGTATCTGCACAATTAAAAAAGGCCTTTAAAGCCTGTTTTTTAGAGCACTAGTAGTAATCTAGCACATGAGTCTGCGCTTGTCAATGAGTATACCAGCCTGTATAATAATATTTTTTCACGGACAGTGAATTCAAATTATGCTATAATATGTCTGGCGATTTTCGCTGAATATACAGCTGACTATATAATAAAGGAAAAAAGCAAGAGAATGTCAACGCAAAAATCCGCTTCCGTGTGTTATATCATGAAGAACGCTGCTTTCGCGGCAGGGGATAGGCTCATCAGCCGGGGAGAAGTTCAGGAAACGCATCTGGAGCTGTTGGATAAGCTGATGACTGGCTGGTTCAGCGACGGGGGCGGGGATGTGCTGCTGTGGACAGATGGCCTGACTAAACCCATGCTGGCGCAGCGTGCCAGGGACGGCTATGAGCTCGCTGATTTTACGGGGGATACCGCTGGATACCGCGGGCCGTGCTTCGCGGCATGCGGTACGGGCGGCAGCTCAGTTATTGGAAGCGACCTTTTTGAGGCATGCTTGGGCATCGCTTTCTTGGACGAAATGCGGATTTGGGCCTCCGTGGTCTACGACCCCATGCATGTAGAGCTGTTCCATGCAGTGAACGGCCTTGGTGCTTATCTGAACGGAAAGCGGATATCTCCCGCACCCAGCAGAAAACTATGCGGTGCAGATGTGTTCCTCGGTCAGGCCGCGCTGCGAACAGGCGGTAAACCGATACAGTCGCTGATTTGCGAAGCGGGGCACGTTCGCTCAGGGGCTCCCTGCGCACTGGAGATGTGCCGTGTGGCCTGCGGTCGTGTGGACGCGGCCGTTCTGCGCAATGAAGCCTTTATTGACTGCGCGGCAGGGCTGCTGATAGTCCAGGAAGCCGGCGCTGCACTTCAGGACAGGTTCGGCGAGCCGTTCGGTGGGCTGCGGGAATATGGGCAAAGAATCGATATCACAGTGGTATGTCCCGGATTAGCGGACGAATTGTCGGAAAACTGAACAGAATTTTATGCCGGACGACGGAGTCCAGACTTTAATACGACACGTCATGAGATATTTACCAATCGTATAAATGTGCTGTGATGCTATTTATCTTCTTGCTAAACACCTGATTTTTTGATATTTTAAAGTATACAATCTCATTAATAGTATGCTATCAGTTTAGCAAAATAAATTATTTGTATCTAAAGGAGAGGAAATCAAATGAAAAAGCTGAGTATTTTCCTGCTGATTGTTGTGCTGATCGTGGGCTTTGTTTTCACGGGCTGCGGCAGCAACAATGCGCCCCAGACGTCTGAGCCTGCGGCCACCGAGGCTGCTGAGGAACCGGCAGCCCCTGCCGACGAAGAGACGCCTGCCGCCACCGATGAGGAAGCAGCTGCGGAACCATTCATCGTGGGCATGGAGTGCGCATATCCTCCGTACAACTGGACGCAGACGGACGACAGCAACGGCGGTGTGGCGCTGGAAGGCGGACAGTATGCGGGCGGCTACGACGTTGAGATCGCGAAGAAAATTGCGGAAGGCCTAGGCCGTGAGCTGATCGTTGTTCCCACATCCTGGGACGGTCTTATCCCTGCTCTTGAGTCCGGCGTGATCCACGCGATCATCGCGGGCATGTCCCCCACTGACGAGCGCAAGGAATCCATCGACTTCACCGATAGCTACTACCGTGAAGACATCGTGCTGGGCATGGTGGTTAAGAAGGGCGGAGCCTTTGAAGCTGCGACCGGCCTGGCCGACTTCTCTGGCGCGAAGATCACCGCTCAGTTGGGCACCTACCACTACGACAAGATCAGCCAGATTGAAGGCGTTTCCCTTCAAGAAGCGATGAAGGATTTCACCGCGATGCGCGTGGCGCTTTCGTCCGGCATCATCGATGGTTATGTGAGTGAGAAGCCGGAAGGCGAGTCCGCCATGGCCGCTGATCCCGATACCTATGTGTTCATCGAGTTTGCTGATGGCCAGGGCTTCGACCTTTCCGAAGGCGACACCTCCATCGCTGTGGGCATCAAGAAGGGCAACGGGGATCTCGTGGCTGCCATTAACGCGGCACTGGCCGGCATTTCCGAAGACGAAAGAAAAGCGATGATGGAAGCGGCGACTGCGAACCAGCCTGCTGCGTAATTACGAACGATAGTGAATCATTGACTGGAGGGCTCTATTGTGTTCTTTGACACAGTTGCCAAGATAATTGAAAAGTACGGATTAATGTTCCTGCAGGGCGCTGGTACCACGCTGCTGATTGCGATTACCGGTACGCTTATCGGTTTCGTCATCGGGCTGGGTATTGGCGTCGTGCGGACGATTCCTTTGGACGCAAAGAGCTCTCCTGTTAAACGTTTACTGCTCAGGGTTGTCAATATCATTCTCACGGTCTACATAGAGATATTCCGCGGCACACCGATGATCGTGCAGGCGATGGTTATGTTCTATGGCTTTGCGGCGGCGACGGGCATCAGACCGGATACAACCATTGCAGGTATCGTGATTGTGTCCATCAACACGGGCGCGTACATGGCGGAGATCGTGCGCGGCGGTATACTGTCTGTGGACAAGGGACAGTTTGAAGCGGCGCATTCCATCGGCATGACACACAGACAGACGATGATGAGTGTTGTGCTGCCGCAGGCGATACGCAACATCATGCCGGCCACGGGCAATGAGTTTGTCATCAATATCAAGGATACGTCGGTGCTCATGGTGATCTCGGTGACGGAGCTGTATTTCAAAACATCCATGGTCAATGCAAACACTTACAAGCCGTTTGAAACGTACTTCATTACCTGTGTGTTTTACCTCATCATGACGTTCTCGGTGACGCGCATACTGCGTGTGATCGAGCGGCGTATGGACGGCTCCAGAACCTTTACGATACACGGCTCCCAGACGGTGCCGGAGGCCGAGATCAAAATCACAGACGACGGGGAGAAGAAGCGTTGGATACGATAATCGAGATTAAACATCTGAAGAAAAGCTTTGGCTCCGTCGAGGTGCTCAAGGATATTGATTTCTCCGTGGGCAAGGGCGAGGTGGTGTGCATCATCGGCGCATCCGGTTCCGGCAAGTCCACGCTGCTGCGCTGCATTAACCTGTTGGAGACACCCACTAGCGGTGAGGTGCTTTATCATGGGCTGAACATACTTGGGGATCACATGTCCACCGCGGAATATCGCGCGAAGATGGGCATGGTGTTTCAGCAGTTCAACCTGTTTAACAACCTGACGGTACTGAACAACTGCGTGGTCGGGCAGGTAAAGGTGCTTAAGAGAGATGTGCAGACGGCGAAGCAGATCGCCATGAAGTATCTGGAGCAGGTGGGCATGGCGCAGTTTATCAATGCCAAACCCAGCCAGATATCCGGCGGACAAAAACAGCGTGTGGCCATTGCGCGTGCGCTGTCGATGGAGCCCGAGGCGCTGCTGTTTGACGAGCCGACGTCCGCGCTCGATCCCGAGATGGTGGGCGAGGTCTTGAAGGTCATGAAGGGCCTTGCGCACAGCGGCCTGACCATGCTGGTGGTGACGCATGAGATGGCGTTCGCGAGGGACGTAGCCGACCGTGTGGTGTTCATGGACGAGGGCGTGATCGCAGAGCAGGGACCGCCAGAGGTTATATTCGGTAACCCCACACAGGAACGCACAAGAGTTTTCCTTAAGCGCGTGCTGGAATAGCCGCTGACAGACAATCACAAGAAGCAACCTGGGCTCGCCATCGGTGAGCCTTTTTTGGTTAATTATGAACATAGAATGAAAAATAGTCTATGTCTGATTGTGAATTTATAATCCCCATGGTAATATTAATAACGGCCCAAAAACGCGGCTGGCGCGGGGTTTTGGGGCGGTCGGGAGACGGAATGTTCGGATATGTTCAGCCTTTGAAGCCGGAGCTGAAGGTGAAGGAGCTGGAAGCTTACAAGGGATATTATTGCGGCTTGTGCAAGGCGATTCGGGATAAATATACACACACGGCGCGTTTTATGCTAAACTACGACTGCGCTGTGCTGTCGATGCTGTTGTCGTCGATGAGCGGTGGAGAGCTGACAGTGGCGCAGGAGCGATGTGCGGCGAGCCCTGTGAAGAAAAAAACGGTGGTACACACACGCGAGGCTGAATATGCGGCCACGGTGAACGTGCTGCTGGGGTGCGCCAAACTGGCGGACAACGCAGCGGACGAGCACAGCTTATCTAGCGGCGCGTTGTCGTTGTTATACAGCGGCGTGAAGCGGCGGGCGGCAAAAGACGCACCGGAGCTGGCAGCAGAGTTTGAAGCGCGGCTGAATGCGCTGCGAGAGCTGGAGAAGGTGAAGTGCTGTGAGGTGGATGCCGTTGCCGCCGAGTTCGGGCGGCTGCTCGCCGCAGTGTTTGCATCCGCGCCGTATGAGTTCATCAACAAAGGCGCGAAACAGGCGATGGCGCACTTCGGCTATCATCTGGGGCGATGGATATACATCGCGGATGCGGTGAACGATATTGAGAAGGACCATAAAACCGGTAGCTATAACGTGTATCTGCTGCGGTCGCCGGGGCAGCCCGCTGACGTTCGAAAGGCGATAGAAGAGGAAGCGAAGTTCAACCTGCATATCTCGCTGGCCGAGGCGTGCAAGGCGTATGAGCTGCTTGATATCAAAAGAGATAAGCCACTGCTGGACAACATCATTTATCTGGGGCTGGCGAAAAAAACGGAGGATGTCTTGAAAGGGGAAAAGAATGGATCCGTATAAGGTGTTGGGGGTCAATCCGTCCGCTACGGACGCCGAAATTAAAACTGCGTACCGGAATCTGGCAAAGAAGTATCATCCCGACCGGTACAAAGGGCACGATCTGGAGGATTTGGCGGGCGAGCGGCTTAAGGAGATCAACGAGGCATACGATGTCATACAGAAGAATCGACAGAATGGCGGCTACCGCCAAAGCTATTCCGGTGATCAGTCCTATGGCGGCGGTTCGTCATCCGGTTCGACGTATACCGGATCGGCGCAGTTTGCGGACGTGCGCCGTGCGGTTCAGGTGGGAGATTTAACGCGTGCCGATGCGATGCTGGACGCCATCGCCAACCGCAACGCGGAGTGGCACTACCTCAAAGGTACGGTGCTGTTGAGAAAGGGCTGGTACGATGGCGCACGCCAGCACTTTGCCACCGCCAACAGCATGGACCCGACCAACGCCGAATACGCCAACGCCTACCAGACGCTGAACAGGAGCGCTTCCGGCTACGGCCAGACGTATTACGGCAACCAGCAGGGCGGCGGGCCCAACGTGTGCGGAATCTGTAGCGGACTGCTGTGTGCGGATTGCTGCTGCGAATGCGCCGGCGGAGACTGCATCCCCTGCTGCTAAGCTGGAAGAAAGGAAGGAAGACCTATGCCGAGATTCAAGCGCACCGCCCACCGCGTCAGCCTGACGGCCATGTTTGCCGCCATGTCGTTGCTGTTTTTGTATCTGGCGGCCGTACTGCCGACGACGCGTCTTGCGATGTTTTTCTTAAGCTCCATATTCGTCATGGGGCTGGTACTGGAGGAGGAGATCGGCCTCGCCTTTCTGATGTACATCACAGTATCGGCGCTGGGCATGCTGTTCATGTTGCCGCATATCGTCTATGTGCTGCCATATGTAATTTTCTTTGGCCATTACGGCATTGGCAAATACTATATTGAGACGCGCGTGAAAGATAAGATAGTCAGGTACATCATCAAGCTTCTGTATTATAATGTGGCATTAGTGCTGATATACTTGCTGGCGCAGGCGACGCTCAAGGAGATGATGGACGCTCTGCCTATTTGGGCACTGCTGCTCGTTGCGGAAGCCGCATTTGTGCTCTTCGATTATTTATTCACCAAGGTGACGGCCTACTATTTCAATAACATACGCCGCTATCTAATGAAGGATTAAAAGATTAGCTCTTGTCGTGCGTAGCGGAGGCGCTCCCCGTGATAGGGATAGCCTCTCCCAGATACTTGGGCTGAGGATGAAACAGATTTACATAGAAGAAGTCCTTGACGCGTGCCAGGCTTTCCCGGAGCGCGTCTTTTGTTTCGTTGCCATAGCGGCGAGGATTGGAATTGACGCCGCTGGCATCCAGCCCCAGTTCCCGGGCGACGTAGACGGCGCGGGACAGGTGGAATTGCTGCGAGACGATGATGACGCTTTTCACCTCGAACACATCGCGCGCGCGGTACAGGCTTTCGTAGGTGGAGAAGCCCGCATGGTCCAGGAAGATGTCGCCCTCGGAGACGCCCTGCGCCACAGCATAATCCTTCATCGCGTTGACCTCATCGTAGTCCGTCTGCCCGTGGTCTCCGGAGAACAGCAGCCGGTTCGCTTTGCCGTCCTCATACAGCCGTATGGCGTAATCCACCCGGTCCTGCAGGACGGCGGACAGCCGGTCACTGCTATATACGAGAGCGCCCGGCACCAGCACACAATCCGCTGGGTCAATATCGCTGGCTTCGTCGATTCCGTGGATGTACGCTGCTGCGGCGCTCACAACCACAGCATTGAGTATCGCAATCACCGCTACGGCCAGGATGACCAGAGCGCCCAGCACGAGCAGTGTCCGTTTTACTTTTCTCCGGTCTGATCTGTCCAAGCCGTCCCCCTTCTTATGATTTGAATTATTCCGCATCCTGAATTCTCTGTATATAAAAGCCATCCTTTTTCACCACCTCAAACGGCTGGGTGATGGTTTGCATCGAACCGGCAGCATCTGGTATTGACAGTTCAACAGATGTATACACTTTGGTATTACCGAAATAATTGTAGGCCAACACATTGGATGGCGTCAGCCCGGCGCTTTCTATAAACGTTTTGATATCGCCCGCTGTGCTGGTGCGGCTGATGCCCTGCTGCGCTGCCGCTGAAACGGCAAGCTGGTACATGGATTCCGTGCTGACCCGGCCGTGCTCAAACTGCCTGACGATGATGATAGCCAGTTGATCTGTGCCGTCGTCCGAAGGCACGAACGTGGCCTCAATTTGCGAATCAGGCTCTATAAGGAGCACGGTGAAAACATCCTGCGCCGTGCCGTCCGCTGCATAATAGACAAACGGATACTCGACGCGATTCTTTTGGTATACGATGGAAGTGAGATCGGCGATGCCTCTGGCAAAACTCAGCGTTTGCGTTGCGGCGTCATAATGGTATATACGCACAGCCATTCCGTACCGGTCTTCCAGCATACCGGGGTTATCGGCGACGCGCTCCAGCATTACGCTGTTGACTTCAAATGTGCCGCTTTGTGATTCCATATAGTATTCCCGCCGGATAAAGCTGCCGTCAGCACCCGGCTCTCCGGTCAGGCGGCTCGTCTTTTCGTAGAACGTCAGCGTCTTTTGCCCGTCCGTTTGATCGATGATGCCTAAAACTTGCCCGTCGCTGTCCTGAATTGTGAAAATGCCGTCTTCGGTAACCATGTCTTTGAGCAACTGGGGTCCGGGCGGCGCTGGCTTTATCAACGTGAGCGGCAAAGCAACGGCAGCGGCAAGCAGCAGTATGCACACGCAAAGCCTCAGTACAGTCACAGTGTTCAGAGCGGTAATGCGTTTGCCAAACTCCGCCTTGGCGATGCGCCTGCCCTCGGTCTTATCGACCTCCAAGGCGGCTTCACAACTGTCGCAGACGGCCTCGTAGCGGCTGCCGAGCGGAATGAGATTGATAAAAAAGACCACAAGGAAACGAGTGATGCGTACCAGTCTGTAGATATAGCCCTCCGTGCAGGCCTCGCAGTTATCGCCGCTGTAGCCGCCCAGCTCCTGACGAACGTCCCTGACTCCAAATATCATGCGCTTACCTCGCTTTTGTTTTTAGGGGCTACCCCATTATAGCATACATGAATACGCGTGTAAGCGAATAATATTGTACAAAACGTCTCGGAGGTGCGCTCATGCCGCTTTATCCGCTGAAATTCGCATTTTCAACCGAGAACAACGACAGGATTGAAGCCGTGGTATCGGCACCCAGGGAACAAAGAAGCATACTCCACGGAACGGTATACGATGCGGGAGGCGACCGGGTGCCGGATGCGGTGGTGCGCTTGTTTGTCTGTGAGGAGGACCGCCTGCTGCCGGTGGCGGATACGTTTACGGACGCGGACGGAGAGTTTGTTTTCGGGCCGCTGGAAGCGGACAAACGCTTTGTCGCCAAGGTATATGTCGGCAGCGCCATACTCCGGGAAGTGACGATCAGGCCCAGCCGAAAGCGAAGGAACCGCTAAGACAAGGACAGGTTAAAGTGCACCGTGGCGTATTGGGTTTGATTTTTGGGACAAGCGGATTTTATTGAGCTGATGTTTTAAGTGATGTTCCTTTGCAAATGTTCATTATTTGCAGGTTTGGTTGACAGGTTTACCGATGCGTTATAATCTTGATATGAAAAATTGTTACAACAAAGGCGCAAAGGTGAACAAAGGTGAACAATAGTAATATTGCGCAACCGTAACGTCGACACATTCCGGGATAAACCCGATGATAATTTTTAACGGAGGATAAGATGAAGGAGATCAGAGTGGGCATCGTAGGGTTCGGATTTATGGGCCGGGCGCATACATACGGCTATAAAACGATACCGCTGTATTATCGGGATCTGCCATTTAAGATCACGCTGGCAGGCGTAGCGGATCCTGTACCCGGTGTGGCCGGGCGCGCGAAGGAGGAACTGGGCTTTGAGAAAGCTGTACTGAACCCTGATGAGCTTTTCGCAGATCCGGATATCGACATTATCGACATCTGCACACCTAACATCTACCACAAGGAAGGCGTCTTAAAAGCCTTGAAGGCCGGCAAGCACGTATACTGCGACAAGCCGCTGGCCGCTTCGTACGCTGAGGCGATGGAGGTGGTACGGACGGCGGAAGAGAGCGGCAGCATCACGCAGATGGCGCTCCAGTACCGGTTCTATACCGGCACGCTGCGCGCAAAGCAGCTGATAGAGGACGGGCGTCTGGGGCGTATTCTCTCGTTCCGTTCGGCCTATCTGCATCCCACTGGGGTGAATCCGAACAAGGTGATCGGCTGGAAACAGCAGAAGGCGTTTGGCGGCGGCGGCGTGTTGTTTGACCTCGGCAGCCATGTGTTTGATCTGATGTACTGGCTGCTGGGCGAATATGACAGTGTGCTGACAAAAAACACCATCGTCTATCCGCAGCGGCCCGACAAGGACGGGAACATGATCGATGTGGATGCAGAGGACCTGTCCGTTTCCATGGTTAAGATGAAGAGCGGGGCAACGGGCATCGTTGAAGCCTCCAAAATCGCAATGGGTACCAATGACGAGTTGCGGTTCGAGATTCACGGCACCAAAGGCGCGGTTTATTATAACTCGATGAAGCCCAATGAGCTGTTGTTCTATGACGGAACTCAACCCGACATGCCTTACGGCGGAGAGTCCGGCTTTAAGGCGATAGAATGCGTCAACCGTTACGAAAGCCCTGGCGGTTTCTTTCCCGGCCCCAAGTTCTCGATAGACTTTATGCGCGGCCATGTTCACTGCATGTACAATTTCCTGTCGCATGTATACGAAGGTAAAAGGAGCACACCCTCGTTCAGCGAAGGCGCTTACATCGAGTACGTCATGGAAAAAGCGTATGAGTCGGATAACTGCGGACAGTGGGTGAAGTTGTAAAAAATTGATCGTCAGCACGCAAGCATCCAAAAGGCGGTTTTTATCGGTTAAGATACTATTGTTATAACGGTATGTATACAAGGTACAGCAATGAAGGTAAAAGGCGCGGGGGTTCCCGCGTCTTTTACATGTTATACTGATGCATATGCAGATCGCGGTTCAGTATAATTCGGTGATGGTTTTGTCGCCAGGCTATGATATAATAAAAAAATGAAAGAGGCAGCAGACAGATTGTATGTTTCATATGGCAAAGACCCCGCCGCGATGACACAGCAGATACTGGAGCAAATAAAGCCTGAACACGGGCTAAACCCGGATGCGGGCATCGGTATCAAGCCGAATCTGGTCGTCGCAAAGGGCTGGCAGAGCGGCGCGACCACAAACCCCGCGATATGCGCCGCGGTGATCGAATACTTCCGGGAGCGCGGATTCCGGAACATTTCCGTAATCGAGAGTGCGTGGCTGGCGGTGGATACCGCACGGGCGTTCAAGGCATGCGGATATGCGGAGCTGGCGCGGCAGTATGGCGTGGAGCTGATCGATGTCAAGAAGGATAAGTGCGAAACGCGCGAATACGATGGTATGAAGATAGACATTTCCGCCCGCGCGCTGGCGATGGATTATATCATCAACCTGCCCCTCATCAAGGGGCATTCGCAGACAAACATCACCTGCGCGCTGAAGAACTTAAAAGGACTTATACCCGACCGCGAGAAGCGGCGGTTTCACGCGGCGGGGCTGCACAAGCCCATCGCTTATCTGAACAAGATGATACGCCCTTCGCTGACGATTGCGGACGGCACCTGTACCGACCCGAACTTCGAGGAAGGCGGACGCCCCGCGCGGCTGAACACGATGCTGGCCGGTGCGGACAGCGTACTGGTGGACGCGTATGCCGCGGGGCTGCTGGGCTACAAGCCGTCGGATATCGAGTATATCACCATCGCAGAACGCATTGGCGTGGGCAGCGCGGACGTTTCTAACACGGAGATCGTTTACCTCAACAGCGATCAAAAAACGGTGCAGGTCACGCGGTCAGCGTCGGTGGAGGCGGCCAAGGCGCTGGCGGACGCTGACAAGGCATGCAGCGCGTGCTACGGCAATCTGCTGAGCGCCCTGATACGCATGGCCGAGGCGGGAATGCCCATGGAATCACGCGTTTGCGTGGGACAGGGCTATCGCGGCATCGGCGGCGCTGTAGGCTGCGGCGACTGCACGAAGGGCTTCGACAAATTTGTAAAAGGGTGCCCGCCATCAGCGGACGACATATATGAACAGCTATCAGCAAGGAGAATAACATGAAACAGTTCACGATTGTACTGGACGGCATCGCCGACAGGCCGCAGCAGAAGCTGGGCGGCAAAACACCAATGGAAGCGGCGAAGACGCCGGGGCTGGATAAGCTCTTTGCTTCCGGCAGACCCGGTACGGTGCGCACGATCAAGCCGGGGCTGGAGATCGGCAGCGCCGTCGCGAATTTGAGCCTGCTGGGCTTTGACCCGGAGAAGACATATAAGGGCCGCGCAGTGATCGAGGCCGCGGGCGCGGGGTTTCCGGTGACGCCGGGCAACCTCTATATCCGCTGCAACTTCGTGACGCTGGAGGGGGACGAGTACGAATCCAGCACACTGGAGAGCTACAACGCGAATGATGTGGAAACGGAGGAGGCCGCGCCGCTTACCGAACGGCTGAACAGAGAGGTGTTCCACCCGCCGTTTAAGCTGTACCACGCGGATACCTTCCGCAACATATTGGTGGTGGAGGGTGCGGGTGAACTCGCGGAGCAGCTGAAGTTCATGCCCGCTCACGATATGATCGGCGACACTGTAGCGCAGCACACGCAGGGCAACGAGATCATGCAGCAGTATTTCGCGCTGATGAAGAAGGCGTATGCGGTGCTCAAAGCGGACAACCCCACCAAGGCGAACGCCATCTGGTTTTGGGGCGCTTCTTCCGCGCCCGACTTCGGCGCGCTGCCCGAGGGCAAGCGTGTGGTGCTGGCCGAGACGTCACTGATGCGCGGTATCGCGGCGCTGGCGGGGCTGAACATTGTGACGCTGCCGGAGGACAAGGACTTTACGGACTTCCTGAAGGAGAAAACACAGGCAGCACTCAAGGCAGTGAATGATTACGACTACGCGTATATCCACATACAGAAGCTGGACGACCTGTCCCACGAGCTGCAGCCGGTGGGCAAGATGCAGGCCATCGAGCTGATCGACGAGCATTTCATCAGGCCGTTCTTTGAAAGTGTGAAGGAGCCGTACAGCGCGTTTATCGTGTCCGACCACTACACGTTCTCGGACAGCGGCGGTCACGGCGGTGACCCCGCACCTTTCGTGCTGCTGGGACATGGCAGCTCGGGCTCTGAGGGACGCTTCACCGAGCAGGACTGCCGCAATACGGGCTTTGTCGTGACGGCATCGGAGCTGGTGGCGCTGCAGCGCGGCGAATGAGGAGGAAAGATGGGTTTTGAGTTTGTGACAGCTCCCCGTATTGTGTTTGAGCGGGGAGCGGTAAAGAAGCTGCCCGGATTGTGCGCGGCTTACGGCAAACACTTTCTGATCGTGACTGGCGGCGGTTCGCTGAAGCGCAGTGGCGTGCTGGATGCGCTGCTTGACGGCATGTCGGCGCAGGGCATCGCTTGTACGCTGTACGACGGCGCGGCGGGAGAGCCGACGCCCGACATCGTAGACGCAGCGGCGGCGATGGGGCGCAGCGCGGGCGTAGACGCGGTGCTGGGTATCGGCGGCGGCAGTGCACTGGATACTGCCAAGGCGGCCGCAGCTGTAATCACCAGCGGCGGCAGAGTGCGCTCGTATCTGGAGGGCGTGGGTGACGGTTCCCAAATAACGGCGGACCCGCTGCCGTTTATCGCGGCGCCGACCACGGCAGGCACCGGCACAGAGGTGACGAAGAACGCGGTTATTATGTCAGTGAAGGAACGCTTCAAGGTGAGCATGCGCGACGACAGGATGATGGCGCGCGTCGCGGTGGTGGACCCGGAGCTGACGGTGTCTGTACCGCAGAGCGTGACGGCGGCGTCCGGCATGGACGCGATCTGCCAGCTGATTGAGAGCTTCACGACGCTGGCGGCCAACCCGTTCTGCGACGCGATGGCGCTGTACCACACACCGCTTGCGATGGACGCGCTGAAGAGGGCGTACGACAACGCCGGCGATATGGATGCGCGTGAGACGATGTCGCTGGCGTCGATGGTGAGCGGCATGTGCCTCGCTAACGCGGGGCTGGGCGCGGCGCACGGCATTGGCGCGGGTCTGGGCGCGGTACTGGGCGTACAGCACGGTGTGGCCTGCGGCATGCTGCTGCCGCATGTGATGCGCTACAACTGTGAGCACGGCGTTGCCAAATACGCGCAGCTGGCTCCGGCTGTCTGCGGTCGGCACTTTGCGGACGACAGTGAAGGCGCGGCGGCGGTGGCCGAGGCGGTGGAAGCACTTGGCCGGTACGTCGGGCTTCCCGAATCGCTGCGGGTGCTGGGCGTGTCTGAGGACAATCTTGACGAGCTGGCTGCGGCATCAATGGGTTCGTCGATGAAGAAGAATCCGGTGGCCTTCACACTGGATTCATGCAGGGAATTTATCCGCGCTCTCATATAGAACCCTTCTGGTCGCATACACTCTACCGGGAGTGGTTATATGGAGCATATGACAATACACAGGTTGCGGCGGACAGACCGCCTCGAAGCTTTGAGCGCGCAGTACCGCGTGCCTGTCTGCATGATCATGCGCGCAAACGCACTGGCGGATGCCCAGCAGCTGTCCCATATGCGCGAGCTGAAGATTCCGCACCGGTGCTTCTGCAACCGCTGCGCGGAACAGCAGGCGGCGCATGCGGTCTACATCGTGCAGCCGGACGATACGCTTTATGGCATCGCGCGGAGTGCAGGCCTTACAATGCGCATATTGCTCAAGGCCAACGCCATGGAGGATCCGGGCGACTTAAGGCCGGGGGAGTCGCTGGTCATTCCCCGGCTGGCGGGGCAGATATATTGTGTGCGTGATGGCGAAAGACTGGAAGATCTTGCGCGTCGCTTTGGGACAACGGCACGTGTTATCCGTCGTGTAAACTGGCTTGAGCAACGGGAAGAATTATACCCGGGGCTGCTGCTGCTGATACCGGAAGCTTAAAATTGTATGGTATTTTATATAGTATGTGGTAGAATGAAAAAAAGCAACAGAGAGGTAACGATATGGACATGCAAGCGCTGTCAATCATACTGCTGATCGTCAATCTGGCTATCGGCGCGGTGTTCTGCTTCTTTGGCAACAGATGGCTCAAGGTGATACTTGGCGTATACGGTTTCGTCGTCGGGTTTCTTATCGGCAACACCGTGCTGCCGCTGGTGACGTCCCTGGGGGATACCGCAGTGCTGCTGGCCAGTCTGGGCGTGGGTGCGCTGGGCGCGGTGGTGTTTATACTGCTCCTCTATGTGGGCATCTTCTTTATCGGCTTCGGCGGCGGCATCATGCTGTGCCTCCTGCTTGTGCAGGTGCTGGGGCTTTATCTGCTGGAATGGTATGTGTATATCCCGGTGCTGCTCATCAGCAGTGCGCTGGGCGCGCTGACGCTGAACCAGCGGCGCATATTCGTTTCGGTGTTCACTGCTTATATCGGCGCTTCGGCGCTGGCGCAGGTCGTTGATCAGATCGTTAACGGTGTGAAGATGCAGTCCTTCGTGCTGTATGACGCGCAGACGACCTACACGGCCTATACGTCAACGGTATACCTGATTGCTCTGGCCGGGTTCTTTCTGGCCGGACTTATCATTCAGCTAATGGTGACGGGCAAAAAGAAATCCTGATAATACGGAAAGGGGATCACGCATGAATCCTTCAATTCCATTGCTCATCGGCGGCAGCGTGGGACTGCTGCTGGCTCTGCTGACAGGCTTTTTCGGCTACAAGCTGGCCCGGTTTCTGCTGCCTTTAAGCGGGCTGGCCGTGCTGGAGGGTCTCATCTACATCTACCTGTACGATCTGCTGACGCTGGACGGCATTGGCACCTGGCTGTTCTTTGGCGGCACAGCTATTGCCGTTTATCTCGTATTGTTCTTAGTCAAGCAGCTGGCTGGCTTCTTTGCCGGCCTGCTGGGCAGTGTACTTCTGCTCATATTCGCTGTTTACGCGGCGGGTCTGCACAGCTTTGAGCTGCTTTACCCCGTGGTGCTGACGCTCAGCGTGATGGCCGGTCTGCTGACGTCGGTGTATAAAAAAGTGGGCGTGGTGATATCCACCTCGGTGCTCGGCGGCTGTGCAGCGGCCTACCTCGGGCTGTACATCTATCTGCAGGGAACGGACATATCGGCGTTTCAGGGCGGCAACATATTCGTGCCGCTGGAGAGCTTTCTGTCGGGCAATGCGCTGCTGATAACGGGTGTGGCGCTGGGGCTGACGCTGGTGAGCCTGCTGGTGCAGTTTGGCGTAACGGCGAAGAAGCAGGTTCTTTCGGACGACAAAGAGGTGTTCAAGCCCAAACGGAAAGAAAAGGCCGACCCGGACGTCTGGACGGGCGACATGGGATATTGACGGATTCCTCAGGAGGTCAATATGAGTATCGGAGCGTTTTCGGTAAGCCTTGCCGTAAAGGACATTACGGCATCAAAGATATTTTATGAGAAACTAGGGTTTCGTGAAGCAGGCGGGCAAATCGCAGACAATTGGTTGATTATGCGCAGCGATGACTGCACCATCGGGTTATTTCAAGATATGTTCCCGAAGAATATTCTGACTTTTAATCCCGGATGGAATGATATGGCGGAGGAAGTCAATCCGTTTAAGGATGTTCGGGAGATTCTGGAAGATCTTCGCTCAAAAGGAATTGAAATAATCGAACAGGTCGATCCTGCAACGAATGGCCCGGCATATTTGACCATTGAAGACCCTGATGGCAATCCAATTCTTATCGATCAGCATAGATAAGAGGTTTCAAATCAGACCTTTTTTAATCCCTCGCTCTTGAAAACAATCAGCAGTACGGCAACAAGGTATAAAATCAGTGCAACGATGAGCGCAGCCTGAACAAGGCCTGCCTGCGCTTCAAACCAGTCACTATTGCTGCCGAGCAGAATTATCATCCCCACTGGCGACAGGATAAAAAGCACAGCTACTATGTTGTTAAGTACAAACCGGACAGTTCTGTTCAATGCATACCCTTCCCTAAAAAGCCATTTCAAAAACCGGAAAATGCAAAGCATTATCCCAGTGGGATTCTCAAGGGACGAGTCCCTCGCGTGCCCCGGAGGAGGTATGGAGGCAGAGCCTCCATGGTCTTATCTGTGCCCCGTACCGGATAAGGCGCTTTACGTTAGCAACGTCAGGTGCGGTAACTGGCGTTGATGTTCACGTAGTCGAGCGAGAAATCGCATGTCCACATCGTGTCGTTGGCGGAACCGTCCGAGAAATCCAGCGTGTAGGTGACTTCCGGTTGTTTCAGTATGTGCAGCGCCGCTGCTTCGTCGAAGGCAAGGCCGCCGCCGTCCCGGCATACCTGTATATCCCCGATCCAGATGTTCACTTTCTCCGGGTCAAACTTCGCGCCCGAATAACCGGCTGCAGTCAGCAGACGCCCCCAGTTGGCGTCGTTGCCGAATGCAGCCGTTTTGCACAGCGGGGACTTGGCGATGGCGCTGGTGATGAGATGCGCGTCCTTGGAAGTGCGCACGTTGCGCACGTCTATCGTGAGCAGTTTGGTCGCGCCCTCGCCGTCCGCCGCCAGCAGCTTGGACAGCTTGATGCAGACCTCCTTGAGCGCGCCGAGGAATAGCGCGTATTCGGTCGTGCCCGCTTCAATGACATCGTTGCCCGCCATGCCGGACGCGAGCAGCAGCACCTTGTCGCATACGCTGGTGTCGCCGTCGATGGAGATGCGGTTGTAGGACACGTTCACCGCTTCCTTAAGCGCCTGACGCAGCGCGGGTGCGGATATGTTGGCATCCGTCGTGACGACGGAGATCATCGTGGCCATGTTGGGGTGTATCATACCGGAGCCCTTGGCCATGCCACCCACGCGCACCTCGCGCCCACTGATGACCACATAGCTTTGAGCTTCCTTGGGAATGGTGTCAGTCGTCATGATGGCGCGCGCCGCGTCCGCGCCGCCTTCGACGGACATCTCAGCGGCGGCAACCCCCGCTTCAATGCGGTCCATGGGCAACGGAAAGCCGATCACGCCGGTGGAGCCGGTGAGCACGTCGCCGGGTCGGCAGCCAAAGCGCTTGGCCGCAAGCCGTGCCATAGTGAGCGCGTCGTCCATGCCGCGCTGCCCGAGGCAGGCATTTGCACAGCCTGCGTTGACGATGACGAGCTGGGCTTTGCCGTTACGTACGTTCCTCTGCGCCAGCTGCAGCGAGTGTCCCTTGACAATATTTCGGGTGAACACGCCCGCCGCCGCCGCGGGGCGGTCACATTTGATGATCGCAAGATCACGGTTGCCGTTCTTCTTGATGCCACAGGTTACGCCCGCCGCGGTGAAGCCTTGCGCGTATGTCACGCCGCTGCCTGTTGTCATTACCCTGGTTTCCTTTCGTTGGTCAGATAGATTATTTGACAGCACAGATGGGGCTAAAAAGCCCGTTATTCGCTTTCCAGCAGTTCCTCCAGCTGTTTCATGTCACGGATGTCAAATTGATTTCGGTGGTAGGTGAGTATGCCAAGATCACTAATACCGGACAGCTCACGGGAGAGCGCGCTGCGGTTGACGCACAGGTAGTCCGCCAGCGCCTGCCGGTCCAGCCCGATCTCGAAGCGACTGCTCTTGTTCTTGTTGGCTTGGCTTAACAGGTAGGAGGCCAGCTTCTGACGCGTGGTCTTGCGGGCGATATGGTCCAGTTTCTCACTCATATCGAGGTTCTTTCGTGCGACGATATACAACATGTTTTCCACCAGCACGTTGTGGTGTGAGCAGCAGGAGGTGCATGTGCGGATGATCTTGTCGAAGACGACCAGCAGCACCTCCGCATCCGTGACGGCCTCTACATTGACGGGGCTGACGGTGATACCTGCGCACGCCAGCGACTCCGCGAACAGCTGCGGCGGCGACAGCGCGGTGAGCACGGTTCGGTTGCCCAGAATGTCGTCCCGGCTGACCACAGCCTGACCGGACAGAATGATACCCACATGCCGCAGGGGCGCGCCCGCCGTCAGCATGAAATCACCCTTCTTGTAAACGGCGATCTTTGCGCCGAGGCAGCCCAGCATCGACTCCAACTCCGGGCATTTGATGCCGTTGAACAGCGCGATATTCTTTTCATAGATATGCTGACAATTCATAGCCGCTCCGCATGTTATTGTTGCAAAAGCAACACACTAAACGATGCCAGTATATTATAATTGGGTCATGAAAACAAGGGGAGGGCAAAGAAAAATGAAAAGAAATATCATAAATATAGATGAAGAGAAGTGCAACGGCTGTGGACTGTGCGTGAACGCCTGCCACGAAGGCGCGTTGCAGATGGTGGATGGCAAGGCGCGGTTGATCTCCGACTCATACTGCGACGGGCTGGGCGCCTGTCTGCCCGAATGCCCCACGGGCGCGATCACGATTGAGGAGCGCGAGGCAGCGGGCTTCGACGAAGAAGCGGTCAAAAAGCACCTCGACAGGCAGCAGAACCAGCCCCACCACGGCGGCGGCTGCCCATCCGCGCGCTCAATGACGATGGATCGTCCCGTTCAGGCAGCCCCATCAGCGGCGGTTCCCCAAGCGGTTTCCGAGTTGCGGCAGTGGCCCTGCCAGATCAAGCTGGTGCCGCCGAATGCGCCTTACTTCGACGGTGCCAAGCTGCTGATCGCGGCGGACTGTACGGCTTACGCCTGTGCGGGCGTGCACGAGAAATTCATGAAGGGCAAGATTACGCTGATTGGCTGTCCCAAGCTGGACATGGGGGACTATTCGGAGAAGCTGACGGAGATACTGTCTTACAATGATATCCGCAGCGTTGAGGTGCTGCGCATGAGCGTGCCGTGCTGCGGCGGCATTGAGTACGCCGTCAAGCAGGCGCTGGTGAACAGCGGCAAGATGATACCTTGGCACGTCACGGTCATTTCACCCAACGGTGAGATCGTAGAGGAATAGTCGGCGCGGTCTGCTATGCTAGAACGGAGCACGCTCTCCCTTCTGACATGCACCGCCCTTGGCATTCGCTTTTGCGCCGCAGGCTTGGAATAACACAAACATATTTGTGGGACACTCCGCAAACAATTCGAGCAAGGGACATATTGGTGTTCATGCGCATCACGGCGAGCTGGCCTGATGCGCCTTTTATTATAGCGCAAAAAAACACCGTCAGATGAAGTTCGTTCATGAAAGGCGGATGCTCATTCGCGCCATTCGCCTGTAAACAATCATTATGAATTGGATTGGAATTTGAATTATCATTGGAATGGTATATAATAGATTAATTAAACAACGAGGAGAAGGCATGCTGGATTTTAAAAGAATTGAACTGGATGATAAACTGAACTTTGAAAAATATACGCTGTGCCACGGGTATCACAATCTGGAAGCGTCATTTGCGAATATATTTATCTGGAGCCGGGCGATGAATATACATATGGCTACCGACGATATGGCCATGTACCTGTATCTGAACAACGGGAGCGTTTCGTTTATGCTGCCGCCGCTGCTGGACGACTGTGACACGAGCATTGCGGAGCCGATGCGCCGGTGTGAAGCGTTTATGGAGAGCCGCAGCGAAACATTCAAGATCAAGGGCGTGACCGTGCCATTGAAAGAGAAAATCGAGGCGGACTGTCCAGGCCGTTATTCAATGACACCGGACAGGGCGAACTTCGAATACGTATACAACACACAGGACCTGTGTACGCTGGAAGGCAAGAAGTATCATGCCAAACGCAATCACATCAACAAGCTGCTTGCCAGTCACAGCTTCGAGTACCGCGCTTACACAGCACCGGACTACGATGCCTGCATGTCGCTGTACAGGTCGTGGGTGGAAGGCAAGGGCGGCATGACGGAGAGTATTCAGCACGAGATGTGGGCCACCGAAGCGGCACTTAAAAATCTGGATGTGCTGGGACTTCGGTGCGGGCTGCTTTATGTGGACGGTAACCTGGAGGCTTTTTCTGTAGGAGAGCGGTTTGGTGAGGACATGGCGATTATCCACGTCGAGAAGGCCAACCCGGATCTGCAGGGTACGTACCCGTTGATCAACCGTGAGTTCGTGCGGCATGAGTGGTGTGATCTGAAATATATCAACCGCGAGGAAGATATGGACATCGAGGGCTTAAGAAAAGCGAAGATGTCGTACTATCCGGCTTTTCTGGTTGAGAAATATACCTGCGTGAGGAATTGACGATGGATATCAGGCTGCTGGAAAAGGGAGACATCCCCTTGGCCAAGGCGCTGTGGAAGCAGGCCTTTGACGACACCGACGCGTTTATCGACTGGTATTTTGAGAACAAGGTGCTGCCGGGACAATCCCTCGGTATGTTCGATAACGGGCTGGTCTCCGTGCTGCACATGCTGCCCTTCACGGTCAGCGTGCAGCGCCGTCCGCTGTCGTCCGCGTTCATCGCCGGGGCAGCGACGGACAAAAGCCACCGCGGTGAGGGGCTGATGCGTCACCTGCTGCGCGAATCGCTGGCACTGATGAAGCAGCGGGGCATACTGCTGACACATCTGTATCCGTTCAAACACGAATTCTATGAGCGGCTGGGCTGGGCTGCCTATTCGCATGTACGCAAACAGAGCGTCACGGCGGCGTCGCTCAGCCGACACGCTGATGTGATTGAGACTTCAGACGCATCCATATTAGCAACGCTGTACAACAAGATGATGCGTGGTTTCGATGGGTACGTGTTACGTACACAGCGGGAGTGGAACTGGCGTCTGGGCGAGCTGGCAGTCGACGGCGGAAAAGTCGCAGTGCTGATAGAAGACGACGCTGCGCAGGCTTATATGCTGTATTACGTGAAGGAAGGCGTCGTGGACGTGATCGAGACGGTATACACTGACGAAGCGTACGTGGGAGGACTGCTGGCATGGCTGTTCCGGCAAGGGTTTAAGAAGGTCAGCTATTACCTGCCGGCAGACAGGCGCGGCGCAAAACACGGCATGGCCCGTGTGGTGGATGCGCGGGCTCTGCTGAAGGCGTTTAATGCTGACGTCTTATTGAACCATGTCAGCATTAGGGATGACCTTGCGCCTTGGAACAACGTTGCAGCTGGTGCAAAGCCGATGCCGGTCAGTGAGCTGGCGCGGTTCGTGCATCAGGGGGCCGGGCATTTCAGCGATTATACGGAAGGTTCTCGGGAACTTAATCAAATATTTACCTCCCAAACAACTTGCATTTTCGAAGCATATTGATTAGAATGTATTGTTATGTGGGGCTTGTTTATCGGATTGGCAATTGGTGCATTACAGGTGTTTGCACTCTATAAACTTGGAAAAATGATACTTGGCCGCGATACGACAGCCAAGCTGCTTGGCGCGCTGCTTTTGATCGGCAAAATTGCCTTGATCGTGCTGGCTCTGTATCTGATCGCGACCGTTTCCCTGACGCATCTGCTCTGGACAGGTGCAGGCATGCTGATCGGCATGATAGCCGCATTGGCGGTGGTTCTGCAGTGGCGCCGCCGCAAAGACGGCAAGGAAAATGACAGCCATTCGGACGGAAAGGACATCAGCCATGGTTGAGAGCATGATGACAGGTTTGGGACAAACTCCAGGTCTGGAGATGGAAGAGATTTCGATAATGCCTCCCAAAGTATCACTGTTTGGTCTAGAGATCAGTGAAACGATGTTGATAACCTGGATGGTCATGCTGATACTGATTGCTTTTGCTGTTGTCATCCGCCTGTTTATTATTCCCCGCTTTAAAACTGTTCCCAAAGGCATACAGAATATACTGGAGATGTTTGTCGAATTTTGCGAGAAATTCTCCAACACCCAGCTAGGAAAGCGCGGCGCTGCATTTGCTGCGTACATATTTACCGTAGCGCTGATGATTGTGAGCACCAGTCTCGTCGAGCTGTTTGGCTTCCGGCCTCCGGCGACGGACATCAACTTCACCATCGCACTGGCGATGATGTCGTTTGTGCTCATCAACGCGTTCGGTTTTTACTTTACCGGATTCTTCGGGCGGCTGAAATGGTTTGTGAAACCCAAGGCGTTTATGCTGCCCATCAACATGGTGACGCATGCTGTCATACCTGTGTCGCTGTCCTTCCGTCTGTTCGGCAACATGTTTGCCGGCATGGTCGTGATGGATTTGCTCTATAGTGTAGTATATCTCAAGTTTGTAATACCGGCATTCCTTGCGATATATTTCAACCTGTTCCATGTGGGCATACAAACGTATATATTCCTTGTGCTGACGCTGTCCTTCATGGAAGAGACGGTTATGTACGGGGCTAAGCGATAGCATTCAATTATTAATCTATATTATTGGAGGTAAGAAAAATGGGTATTATTGCAATTGGTGTGGGGCTGGCGGTTCTGACGGGCCTGGGTGCGGGCATCGGCATGGGCATCGCCACCGGCAAAGCGGCGGATGCAGTGGCGCGGCAGCCCGAAGCCAGCGGCAAGATCAACGCAATGCTTCTGATCGGTCTGGCGTTTGCTGAGACGACAGCCATTTACGGCTTCGTTATTGCCATTTTGATGATGGGAAAAATCCCGGGAATTGAATAAAGACGAGGTATTATGACATAAGTGAGGTGTGGTCATGCTCGAAATAGATCCGTTGAATATCGGCCTCCATGTGCTGAATGTTCTGATCCTATTTGTAATATTGCGTTTACTGGTCTATAAACCGATACTCAAATTCATGAAGAACCGTGAATACAAGTTCTCAAATAAAGTGGACGAACTGGATGACCGTGATAAGCAGCTGATACAGCAAAAAGAAGAATATGAGCAGATGATGGCAAATGCCCATAACGAAGCGGCGGCGATCATCACCAAGAGCAACGAAATGGCACGCGACCATGCGCGCGAGATCGTTGATGACGCGAAGGAGCATGCGCGCGGGCTTGTCGTACGGGCAAAACGCGAGATCGAGGCGGAAAAGGTACAGGTCAGGCAGGATATGAAGACAGAGATCGCTGAGATGAGCATACAGATAGCGGAAAAGGTACTGGCGCGAGAGATTTCTCTGGACGATAACCGCAAGATCATCGACGAGTTCTTTGAGAGGGTGGGATGATTTGGCTATCGAAGGAAAACTGAAATCGGCGGTTGCACTGGACGACCTGACGATAAAATCGATTAAAAAGCGATTTGAATCCCTCGTGGGTGAAGAGATCAGCTTTGCTACCGAAGTGGTGCCGGAACTGCTGGGCGGCTTTGTTGTTGTGATCGGCAACAAGGTATACGACAGAAGCGTCCGCGCACACCTGGGCAAAATAAAAAGCTTTATTGTGGATGCGGAATCTCCGTACCGGCAGGATGCGCTGGAGGAAGGCGATTTTTCGCTGGATTTTAACCCGGAAGAGTTCGGGCAGGCCACGAAGGAGCGCATCAAGGAATATACCGGCGAGATGGACGTGACCGAGATCGGCACCGTCATATCCTCGGGCGACGGCATCGTGCTGGTGAGAGGCCTGGAAGGCAGCAAATACGGAGAGCTGCTGGAGTTTGAAAATAACTCGTTCGGCATTGTGATGAATCTCTCAATGGAGAGCATTGGTGCGGTGCTGCTCAACAACGTCTGGGACGTGTCTGAAGGCTCCAATGTGCGCAACACCGGTACCGTGGTGCAGGTGCCCGTCGGCGAAGCGCTGCTGGGCCGTGTCGTGAGCCCTTTGGGTGTTCCGATGGACGGCAAAGGCAAGGTATATGCCGATAAGTTCAGGGCTATCGAAGCGGAGGCACCGCAAATATTTGACCGGCAGGGCGTGAAGAGCCCGCTGGAGACGGGCATTATGTCCATCGACAGCATGGTGCCCATCGGCAAGGGGCAAAGAGAGCTGATCATAGGTGACCGCCAGACAGGCAAGACGGCGATCGCCGTGGACACGATACTCAACCAGAAGGGCAAGAATGTTTACTGCATATACGTAGCCATCGGCCAGAAGGCGTCCACCATCGCGGGCATCATCAAGACGCTGGAGGAAGAGGGCGCGCTGGACTATACCATCGTGGTGGCGTCCACCGGCAGCGATGCTCCGTCGATGCAGTATATCGCGCCGTACTCAGGTTGCGCCATCGCTGAGGAGTTCATGTATGCCGGAAAGGACGCGCTGATCGTGTATGACGATCTGTCCAAGCATGCGGTGGCTTACCGCACCATGTCGCTGCTGCTCCGTCGCCCGCCGGGCCGCGAGGCGTATCCGGGCGATGTATTCTATCTGCATTCACGGCTGTTGGAGCGCGCCGCGCGTCTGAACGAAGCACACGGCGGCGGTTCCATGACGGCGCTGCCCATCATCGAAACGATGGCGGGCGATATTTCGGCATACATACCGACCAACGTCATTTCCATAACGGACGGGCAGATATTCCTGGAATCCGAGCTGTTCAACGCAGGCATCAGGCCAGCTGTCAACGTGGGTCTATCGGTGTCCCGTGTGGGCGGCAGTGCGCAGATCAAGGCCATGAGAAAGGTAGCGGGCCGCCTGCGTCTGGACCTTGCACAGTACCGCGAGCTGGCGGTATTCGCGCAGTTCGCTTCCGACCTCGATAAGACGACGCGTGAGACACTGGATCAGGGCGCACGGCTGACCGAGTCTTTGAAACAGCAGCAATTTTCGCCTCTGTCCATGGCGAGCCAGGTCATCGTGCTTTACGTTGCAATCAACAAGTATCTGGTGAAACTGCCGTTTAATCATGTTAAGGAGTTCAACCGGCGTTATCTGGACTATGTGGACACAAACTACCCCGAAGTACGGCTGACAATCGAGAAGACGGGCGATCTGCCGGAAGACGCTGTTACCGAGCTGCGCAAGGCTGCGGAGGAGTTCCTCCCGATTTACTGCCAGCAGAACGCGATCAAGCTGGAAAATGAGGTCGAGCAATAACATGGCCAGCATGGGGGACATCAGGCACAGCATACACTCCATTTCAGAAATGCAGCAGATCACGAAGGCGATGCATCTTATCTCCACATCCAAGATGAGGAAGGCCATCGTCAAGTACGAGAACAACCATATGCATTTCGAGAGGGTGCAGTCTGCGCTTAAGGACATACTGACGCATTCGCATGAGCTGAGCCATCCGTACGTGGGTGAGAGCGACGGCGGCAAGGCGGCTTATGTTGTGATCGCCGCGGACAAGGGTATGTGCGGCGGCTACAACCACAACGTGCTGAATCTGGCGCATTCTGCCATGCAGAAGAACGAGGAACGCTACATACTGACAGTCGGGCAGGAGGCGCGGGCGTATTTTGACCGGCGGGGATACATGGTGGACGTGGAATTTCTTCACATCTCACAGAACCCGTCGCTATATAATGCGCGAAATGTCACCAATGACATACTGGAGCTTTATGAGAACGGCATCATGGACGAGGTGTATGTGGTGTACACCAAATTTATCTCAGCCTTACGCCAGGAGCCGCGTGTACTGAAGCTGCTGCCGGTATCCATCTCCAACTTTGTGGATATCGATACAGAAGTCCAGTATTCCGCAGAGCTATACTACCATCCGTCGCCCAAGGAGGTTTTCGACATACTTATTCCGCAGTATATCGTCGGCCTGGTATACGGGTGTCTCGTGCAGTCTTACGCGAGCGAACATTGTGCGCGCATGACGGCTATGGAAAATGCCACAAACAACGCCGAGGAGATGATCGACAGTCTGACGCGGCAGTACAACCGAGCGCGGCAGTTTGCGATTACCAATGAGATCTCCGAGATCATCGGCGCGCTGGATGCTATAAAATAGCGAATGGGAGAACCGATATGGAGGACTATAAAATCGTCAATAAGGGCGAGCTGATACGCATCACAGGGCCGGTGCTGGACGTGAAGTTTCACGACGGTTACCTGCCTGCCATATATAATGCGCTGGTGATCAAGCTGGGAGACCGCGAGGTGTGGCTGGAAGTGGCCATGCACATCGGCGACGACACGGTCCGTTGTATCGCGATGCACGCAACGGAGGGCCTTTACTGCGGCCTTGCGGTCATCAACACAGGAGACCGCATCATTGTGCCGGTGGGGCAGCAGACACTGGGCCGTGTGATCAATGTCATCGGCCAGCCCATCGACGGCAAAGGACCCATCAACGCGGATGTGCGCCTGCCGATACACCGCAAGCCACCCAAGTTCGCCGACCAGAACCCGGCGACCGAGCTGTTTGAGACAGGGATCAAGGTCATCGACCTGCTGGCGCCGTACGCCAAGGGTGGCAAGATCGGGCTGTTTGGCGGCGCTGGCGTGGGCAAGACGGTGCTCATCATGGAGCTGATTCGCAACATCGCGACGGAGCACGGCGGCTATTCCGTGTTCTGCGGCGTGGGTGAGAGAAGCCGCGAGGGCAACGAGCTGATTGAGGAGATGAGCGAGTCGGGCGTTATCGAGAAGACGTGCCTCGCTTTCGGACAGATGAACGAGCCGCCGGGCTCGCGCATGCGCGTGGCCTTCACCGGCCTCACAATGGCGGAGCACTTGCGCGACGAGGAGCATCAGGATGTGCTGCTTTTCATCGACAACATATACCGTTTCATACAGGCGGGCTCCGAAGTTTCGGCGCTGCTGGGACGCATACCGTCCGCGGTGGGTTATCAGCCCACGCTGGCGAGCGAGCTGGGTGTGCTGCAGGAGCGCATCACGTCTACCAAGAGCGGTTCCATCACGTCGGTGCAGGCTATCTATGTGCCGGCGGACGACCTGACGGACCCCGCACCCGCGACCACGTTCACGCATTTGGACGCGACCACAGTGCTGTCCCGCCAGATCGCCGAGCTCGGTATCTATCCCGCGATCAATCCGCTGGAGTCGTCGTCGCGCATACTCGACGCGCGCATTATCGGCGAGACGCATTACAGCATCGCGCGGCGCGTGCAGGAGGTGCTGCAGCGCTACAAGGAGCTGCAGGACATCATCGCGATGCTGGGCCTTGAAGACCTGTCGGACACGGACAAGACCATCGTCTACCGTGCGAGAAAGATACAGCGTTTCCTGTCGCAGCCGATGTCCGTGGCCGAGGTGTTCACCGGCATACCCGGCAAATACGTGCCGCTGGAGCGCACCATCGAGAGCTTCCGGTCTATCGTGGACGGCGAGGTGGACGATATACCCGAGGGCGCGTTCTTTATGGCTGGCGATATCGACGACGTAAAGAACAAAGCGAAGAAATCCTGACGGGGGAAAAAGCGGTATGCCGGCGAAATATACACTGGAAATTATAACGCCTGAACGGACATTCTATTGCGGCGACGTGGAGAGCGTCATACTCCCGACACCCGACGGTTTCTTAAGCATACAGAAGATGCACGAACCAATGGTGTGCGCGCTGTCCATCGGGGCGATGCGCATTAATATTAACGGCGATTGGAAGGACTGCACCACGTCTGAGGGTTTCGTGGAGGTGCGCCCGGATGAGACGATCATATTCTCGCAGGCAGTGGAATGGCCGGAGGAGATTGATATGATACGCGCCCAGGAAGCGAGAGAGCGCGCAGAGGAGCGTCTCCGTCAGCGGCAGAGCCATCAGGAGTACATGCAAAACCAGATCGCGCTGGCCCGCGCGATGGTGCGCTTGCGCGTGGGGCGCAAGAAACAGAACCTCGATTGATCAAAAAACAGCGCTGCCACCTTGCGGCGCTTTTTTGCTTTATGTGTAGGAGCAGAGAGTGACTGAACTGACGCTGGTACGGCACGGTAAAACGCAGGCGAATATCGACGGCGTATACTGCGGGCGGCTGGATCTGCCGCTGACACAGGAGGGGCTTGAGGACGTCAGGATGACAGCGCTGGCGTTGTCGGCATTCAGCCCGTGCCGCGTATATTGCAGTGACGCGCTGCGCACCCGGCAAACGGCGGACATCATCGCGCCCGATACACACATCGTTGTATTGCCATCGCTGCGCGAGCTGGATTTCGGTGCGTTTGAAGGCCTTGGCGCAGACGACATACAATGCTGCATGCCCCAGGCGTGGCAGGCTTACATGGACGATTATATGGGTTACACGTTTCCCGGCGGAGATAATGTGCACAGCTACTTGACAAATGCCTCGGAAACGATTAATGCTATAATCAGTGAAGCGCAGGACAGCCGGGTGCTGGTCGTTTCCCATAAGGGCTTTATCTTATCCGCGTTATCATATCTTCTTCATGGTGACATCGAGCATATCTTCTGTTACGATATACAGCCCGCAGGGTTTGCCAAACTGAGTCTCGGCAACGGCTTTGCGGTTCTCAGGCAGCTGGCATAGAGACCCGACAGTATAAAAAACCTGACCTTGGTCGATAATGATTGCAACATGTTCCGCAATCAACGGACCAGGAGGGATATTATGTCAGGCGAAAGAGCGACAAGGATGCTGATTTTAAGCAGCGCACGCACACTATTTTCCGAAAAGGGGTATGACCAGACGCCAGTGGAGGAGATCTGCGCACTGGCCGGCATCGCAAAGGGCACATTCTTTTACCATTTTGAAAGCAAACAGGCCATCGTCCGGTACATTCTGGGCATGCAGATGGATGAATACCGGGAGCAGCTCGTGCAACAGATGGACTCTTTGCAGGATGCAATATCACGTGCTGAATATTTTATTGCTTCTTTGATGGAGCAGGCGGAGACTGCGCCCGAGACCGACTCATACTTCGGAGACGCGCGGGCGGATTGGTATGAAACGGTGCTGCGGGAGGAGCGGTCGCGCACGTTGCTGCCTTTGCTGGAGGATGTGGTGCTGGAGGGCATTGAGAGAGGTTATTTCCATATCAAGAATCCGGATGTCTGTTCAGCCATTGTGTTTTACGGCATCGACTCGCTGCTGCAGAGACCGGTGACAGACAGCCCGAATCTGTATCGGGGCATACGGGAAATGGCGGCTAAAACGCTGGGGCTCAAAGAGACGGCGCTGGCGATATCGGATTATTAAGGAGAGGTATTATGAAGACGGCGGTTGTTTTCTTTTCCCGGGACGGAAATACGCGTCTGGCGGCGGATCTGCTGGCGCACAGGCTCGGGGCGGATGTGTTCGAGCTGGAGGAAGGAAAGAAGAGAGGCAAGTCCGCGGCCTCATTTATGGCAGCGGGATTCGGCGCGTCTTTCGGACTGCGCAGCCGCCTTAAAACCAGCTTTGCACAGGAATTGAGAGAATATGATAGGATATGCATCGGGTCGCCGGTGTGGGCTGGCAAAACCGTTCCGGCGGTCAACGCATTTATCCATGGACTGGATGCGGCGGGTAAACAGATCATACTCTTTACTGTTCAGGCAGACCCGCAGCCGGAGACTAAGGCGCCCCAAAGCCTTAATACCCATAAACAAGCACTGGAGACGAAAGGCGCTTCGGTGACATATTTGCTGCGCATACATGGTGCGCCTCCCGGCAAGACGGCTGACGCAAAGAGCATTCAAATTCAGCTGGATAATCAGCTGGCTGGATAAAATAAACACCGCAAAATGTTACAATTGTATTACGGATTCATTGACATATCGCAATGATTACGGTATGATACGGATAATGATGTGGGTGTACGTTTTTGTAAGGAGAAAAGCTGCATGGCAAAGAATTCAGGCATTCGTGCTCTGAAAAACCTAAAAAATATAACCGGCCAGAAAGACTCGCCTGTCAAAACGCAGCGTGTTGTATTTCCGAAAAAAACAAAAGAGGATGCAAAAGCGCCTTCAGCAGCTAAAATATGCGGTGCGCAGGATCAGCTGAGCGTTTCTGATGATTTTCTCGAAGAAACGCCGGTGGCTGTCCGTTCGGAAAAGACCAAGACCAGACGTTTTGAAGAAGAGGATTCGTATAACCAATTTGCGGACGAGCCTGTTCCGTCGTTTCGTTCAACACGCAGCAGTAAAAACAAAAGTAAGGGATTATTCAACCGCTTCTTTGGGCTGGCCTTTTCCATATTTAACAAACCAAAAAGTGTAACGATGAAGACGGATGCAGCGCTTGCCTTTGCGTCCAACAACAAGAGGTTGGGGAAGAAGGGTCGCCGAAACCGTCTCGTTCTGCTGTATGCAGGTACAGGCGTGGCGGTGATCGCGGTGCTGCTGATCGTGTTCCTGGTGCCGGGCGGCGTGGCCGCACCAGCGGAAGCCGAAGTGACAGGCGTAAATAAGGCGGCGCTGATCGACGCGCAGAGGACCCCAGGTGCGTCTCAGAGCCCCACGGCTTCGCTGAGCCTGTCGCCGACGCCGGCTGTCAGCCCGACGGCATCGCTGCCGGAGATCGCTGTCAATGGTGTGGACATTCCGCCGACCGAAATGCCGGAGCAGGTGCCCACAACCTCGCCGGAGGAGACGACGACGCCGGTTCCCACGACGGAGCCCGACCCTACGCCGAAACCCGTCGATGTCAATGATCTGCTCGATTTCTTCGTTGTAGAGGCGGATGCCTATTACAACGAAATGGGCTATTCCAACAACCATTACGAGTATACGGACAACGAATATTATATGCTCGCACAGATCATTGACATTGAGGCGCGCGGCGAAAGCTTCGATGGAAAGGTGGCGGTAGGCAACGTGGTGATGAACCGCGTGCTGTGCCGGACATTCCCGGGCAGCACGATCACTGACGTCATCACGCGCCCCGGACAGTTCGCGTATTCGGGACGCGAAGACAGAAAGCCTTCATCGTCCTCCAAGCGGGCCGCCCGCGCGGTGCTGGATGATGAGCTTTGGGTGATACCGCAGGATATATATTACTTCCGCTCCGGCGCACCGGCGGGGGAGAACTGGGGAAGCCACAAGTTCTATAAAAAGATCGGCGGGCACTGTTTCTACAGGCACAGCTACAGCGGACGCCACCGCGGTGGAGATGCACCGCCCGCATTGTTTGAGAGGACATATAAATATGCCCAATACGGATGCAAGCCTGAAAAGAGGGTTTACCGCATTCAGTATATGCTCAACAAGCTAGGATATGACGTTAAAGCAGACAGTTACTTTGGTCAAGGCACTAAGATCGAGCTGATGAAGTTTCAGGAAAAGAAAGGACTGGAGTCAGACGGGGTTGCGGGGCCGTCCACGGTGAAGGCATTGATCAAGGAATTTGGCGTGGATAAATACTATGACAGGTTTGTGGGCTAAGTAATTACCTGATGTTTTAAAGCTTTAAGCCGCCGTGACAGGCGGCTTTTCCAATGGGGGACAAGTATGAAACTGGAATTGCTGAAAAAGGACTATGCCGTCTGCCGGCTGCAGTCAAAGCAGCTGCCGGACGGAGAATTCACGTCGCTGACGGTGAGTTGCGGAGAAATATCGCTTGTGTGCGAAGAGGAGCACGTGCCGGACAGCTGTGCGGCCGAGAAAGGCTGGCGCGGGCTGCGTGTGTGCGGCGTACTGGATTTTTCGCTCATCGGCATATTGGCCGGACTGACGGGCACATTGGCCAGAGCGGGCGTATCCGTCTTTGCGGTGTCCACGTACGATACAGACTACCTGTTTGTAAAAAAAGATAGCCTTGAAGCTGCCGTGCAGGCGTTGAAAGCGGCAGGGTACGAGATCGAGGAAGGATAGACCGTCAGCGCCCCGCCGCTCCCAATAATCGCCGCAGCTTGTGCAGAGCCACCTCGCTGCCGCCGAATACGTCCATCGCGAGCGCATCCAGTGTCTGGCGTTCCCCGGGCGGCACAAACATGCCTGACGCGCAGAGCTGTTCGTAAATGGCGCGGAGTGCATCGTTTTCCTGATAAACATCTATATCGTCCACCGCCGGGAAAACGCCGAGCGCCTCCAGCTTTTTTTGTGATGAGGGGCTGACGAGATAAGCCGCGAAATCCGCGCATGCCGACTGCCGGAGTTCATCCTCCTGCAGCGTTACGCTCACCAACTGCGCCATGTCGGTATAGCCGCCGATGGCGTAGGCTGTGAAGCCGGGGCTTTCGCCCTGAGTATAGCGGTCTGCCGCCTCGAACAGCTGCCGGTGCGACGCAATCAGCACTGCGGTTTCTCCTTTGCAGAAGGAGTCAAGGCCACCGGTGTAGGATGCGTTGAGACCCAGTGCTGCTTCCGGCATTTCGGGCTCGCCAAACGTGGACACATTGGGTTTTGGCGCGGGGGGATAGGTATGCAGCGCGAGAGCCGGCAGCGACGAATAACCCTCCTCGGCGTCGAACACAGCGCCTAGCCCCGCGGCTTCCAGCAGTGCGTCGGGGCGTATGCCCCAGCCTTGATAGATGTCAATACCATTTTCGCTGAGCAGGTCGTTGCTGACGAGCAGGCAGTAACCGCCGAACATGTAAGGATAGGCAAATTCTTCGCCGTGCAGCATCACAAAGTCGCAATGGGGCAGAGGAGCGAGGTCCGGCACCAGCTCTATGCCAAAGGGATAGGAAATGATATCGGGCTTTTGCCCGTCCGCCAGTGCTTGGGCGGCCTTTTCCGCCGTGTAGCTTTCCAGCTCTATAAAAACATGGGGGTTTTGCGATTCATACTGTCTGATACGGTTTTCCAGAAACGCTTTGGATGACGAACCGCCGGTTCGCCAGCCGGTTATATGCCACATATGAAGAATGCCCTGAAAGTACGGCTCTTCCGGCAGCTTCTCATAATACGAAAGTATCAGCCAGGGTGAAACCGCCAGCAGCAGTATCACCAGCAAACATAAAAAATAAGCAAAAGGCTTCATTTCACACCTCTTGCTTATTTATACTTGAATTAAGCACCAATCATGACTTGCCCAGCATGGCTGCGCCGATGATTCCGGCGTCGTTTCCGGAAACCGCCAGCCGTATATCGGCATATTTCTGATTCTCAAAGATGCCCAGGCCTTCACTGGCCTTGATGATCCTTTCCAGCAAAAATGCACCCGCGCCCGAAACCCCGCCGCCGATGGCGATGACGTCAGGATCCAGCGCATTTTCCAGCGCGCAGATGCCCATCGCCAACTTGCCGACATATTCGTCGATAATGGACAATGAGACATAATCGCCCTTGCGCGCGCTGTCGATGATCATCTTGGTGGTCACTTTAGTATAATCGCCGCCGGTGATATGATGCAGCATGCTTTCGGGACGATCGATCACGCACTGTCGTCCCATGCGTATCAGAGCGGGAGCGGACGCGTAAACTTCGAGGCAGCCCCTGTTGCCGCAGGTGCACTGAAGGCCGTTCTGTACGATGGGCATATGTCCGAGCTCGCTGCCGAGCCCATGCGCACCGCTGAAAGGCTTACCGTTTATGATGATGCCGCCGCCCACGCCGGTACCCAGCGTCAACAAAACGCCCACCTTGCAGCCGGTCAGTGCGCCAAGGTGATATTCGTATACCGCAGCTACTGTGGCGTCGTTGTCAATATAAACGGGGATGTCCAAGTGCTTTTTTATCTCCGCTTCCAGAGGAATGTCAAGCCAGTACAGGTTGTGCACCGCAATGACGACGCCGTTGTTCGCTACGCCGGGAATGCCGATGCCCACACTTTTGATCTCGTCCAGGCCGATGCCTTTTTCATTGGCGGCATTGACGACGGCCTGCGCCATGTCGGCGATGATCTCCTGATAACTGCGGCCGACGCCGGTGGGAACGCTCGTCTTACATACCAGCGACAGGTTTTCGTCCACCAATCCCGCTTTGATGGCGGTACCGCCCAAATCGATTCCAGCCAGATACATCTGCTATTCTCCCCTCATACAGCTGCTGCCGGGTGCGATGATCTCCAGCAGTTTGCTGTCCAACTGCTCCGCAGTGATATGCCCCATGCATTTCAGACGGTAGTTCATCGCAGCCACCTCTATGATGATGGCAAGGTTGCGCCCAGGCCGCACCGGTATCGTGATGATAGGAATCTTGACGCCAAGCAGCGTAATATACTCGTCGGAAAGACCCAGCCGGTCGATGTTCATTGGGTCGCCTAGTTCCAGATTGACGGCAAGCTCGATGGATTTCTCCACCAGCACCGCGCCAATGCCATACAGCGTGCGCACGTCGATGATGCCGAGGCCGCGGATCTCCATCATATGGCGGATGACCTCGGGGGACTGACCCACAAGCTGGTTGTCCGACAGCTTTACGATTTCAACCACGTCGTCAGCCACCAGACGGTGATTCCTCTTCACCAGTTCCAGCGCGGTTTCGCTTTTGCCTACGCCCGAATCGCCCATCAACAGTATGCCGACGCCGTAAACGTCCATCAACCCCGCATGGCGCGAGATGCTGGGCGCGAGCACTCTATCGAGGTAGACGGTGGTCTTGTGAGAGAGCTTGGTGGTGGTGAGGCCGGACATCAGTATCGGTGTGTTATGCTTATTCGCAGCTTCGATCATTTCGGGCGGCGGCGTCAGATTGCGCCCAATCAGCACGCAGGGCACCTGACTGGCGAAGTACTTGTCCAACCTCTCTCGCTTGAGCTCCGGATCCAGGTTCTGCAGATAAGTCATCTCCACCATGCCAAAGAGCTGGATGCGGTTGACGGCGAAATACTCAAAAAAACCTGCCATCTGCAGCCCCGGACGGTTGAGATCCGACGTATTGATCTCCAGATGCTGCACGTCTCCCCTATAGACGATGCTCAGGTTCAGATCTTTGACAAGATCATCGAGTTTGAGCTTGACTTTCATAGACTTCCTCCAGTATATATTTTTCGATAACATCCGCAACGCCGCCTTCTTCATTGGAAGGGCAGATGATGTCCGCCACGGCCAGAACATGTGGAGCTGCGTTGGCCATGGCAACGCCGAGGCCAGCATACTCAATCATGGGAATATCGATATCCGTATCCCCGATGGCGATGATGTCCTGGCGTTCTATGCCATAATGACTGGCTGTAAAAGCCAGCGCTTCCCCTTTGTTGACGCTCGGGTGGGCGAATTCCAGATAAACCGGTTTGGACTGCTTGATCGTAAGCATCGGAAAACGCTTCTCAACATCCTCTTTCACATCAGCAATCCTGTCCTCATCGATCACAAACAACACCTTGGGGGTGATGATCCGCGGCATTTTGAGCAGGTCTGGCTCCACAATGCCGGGATGGCCGTATGACTGCTCGTACAGATTGGAATAGAAGCTTTTTTTGCTGTACACAAGCTCACCGTCGATATATACCTGAGCGTGGATGTCGTGCTGTGTGGCATACTCGAGTATCTGTTTGACCAGCGGCGGGTCCACACCGCGCGTAAACAGCGCATGACCTGCGGCGTCGTATACTTCGGCGCCGCCTGCCGTAATATACAACGTATCGAGCCCCAGCTCATCATAAAAGCGTTGGCCGCCCTTTTTGGTCCGTCCGGTGCACAACACAACTCGGACACCTTTTTGGGTTGCCTTCCGTATGGCCCGGCTGACCCTTTCAGGGATGTTCAGGCTGTTGTCCAGCAGCGTGTCATCAACGTCAATTGCAATGAGTTTGTATGCCATTTTTCCTCCAGAATCAAAATAAAAACTTTTATTTGCGTCTATTATACATGTCGCCTGAACCGTTTGCAAAGCAAATTTAGCAGCGATGCTCACGACATGTTGTTAAAGTAACAACATTTTTATTGACGTAATGCAAGCACCGATGTTAATATGAAATCAGGAACGAGGACTATCATGGACGATAAGAACAGGCGGCTTGACCTCATCGAGGAAATGCTGCAAAAACAAAACGTGATCACGATCCGCGAGTTCGCGAAGAGCCTGGGCACGTCTGAAATGACTGTGCGGCGTGATCTTCAGATACTGAAAGATCAGGGCGTAATCAGCATATTTTATGGCGGCGTGTCGCTGCGGCCGGCTTCCTCTGCTCCAAAACCAGCACCTTATGATATTGAGCAGGAACTGGGGGAGAAGGCCCCGCAAAAAATGCGCATTGCCCGCAAAGCAGCGTCTCTGATCATGCCCAACGACGTACTGCTGATTGATACCGGCTCCACCACCTCGTCGATCATCGATTATATTCCAAAGGAATCACGCAACATCGTCTATTGCTATGCGCTCAATATCATCCAGGGAGTCTGCGAGATGCCCAATTTAAGCGTGGTGGCTTGCGGCGGATTTTTCCACCGAAATACACGCATGTTTGAAAGTGAAGAAGGAGCGTCTCTGATCAGGAAGACGAAGATCAACAAGGCGTTTATGGCCACGCGCGGGCTGACATCAGAAGTGGGCATCACCACTGCCGAATCGTATGAAATTGAAATGAAGAAGGCGGCGCTGGCAGTGAGCGAGCAAAAAATACTGCTGGCGGACTCGTCAAAGATGGGCAAGGCCTGGTATGCCCGGTATGCGCAGCTGGAGGATTTTGATATTATCATTACCGATTCGGATGTGGAAACGCGTTACGCCGACATGATCCGGGATTTGGGCATTGAGCTCTATATCGTATAACAGGCAGGCTTTAAAAACATTATATTATATTTTTGAAAGGAAGTCAGGATAATGAACGGAACAATGAAAGCAGTCAGAATGTATGCGCCGAGGGACTTGAAACTGGAGGAAGTTGCGATCCCCCAGATTAAAGAGAACGAGGCGCTGATTAAGGTGATGGCAGTGGGCATCTGCGGATCAGACATCCCGCGCATCAACGAGTACGGTGCGTATATCTCGCCCATCACGCCGGGACATGAGTTCGCCGGACAGATCGTGGAAGTGGGCAACGAGGTCAAGAAATACAAGGTGGGAGACCGTGTGACGGTGCCGCCGCTGATGCCTTGCTTTAAGTGCGAATATTGCCAGGAAGGTTCCTTCTCGCTTTGTAAAGACTACAACTATTTTGGGTCTCGCTGCGACGGGGCTTTCGCGCAGTATGTCGCCGTACCGGAAATCAATCTCTTAAAAGTCGCCGACAATGTGACGTATGAAGCGGCGGCGACTACCGATCCGCTGGCCAACGCACTGCATTCCATTAAGCGCAGCGGCTTCAAGGCCGGAGACAAAGTATGCGTTGTGGGCGTGGGCACCATCGGCCTGTATGCGCTGCAGTATATGAAAGCCAAAGGCGCCTCGGTTGTGGTGGCAGTAGATGTCGGAGAAGAGAAGCTCAAAGCGGCGGCGCTGTCCGGCGCGGATGTGTGCATCGACGGAACGGCGGCCGATGTGGTGGAGCAGATTGTTAAAGCGACGGATGGCGGCGCCGATATCTGCATCGATGCGTCCGGTTTCCCGCCGGCACAGCACAATGCGATCATGGCGACAGCCAAGCACGGCACGATGGTATTCCTTGGCATATCTCACAAGCCGCTCGAGCTTTCGGAAAAATGCGTGGATATGATCATGAGAGGCGAAAAGACGCTCAAAGGTTCGTGGAACTCGTTCTCCAAGCCGTTCCCGGGCTGGGAATGGACGCATGGTGTGGACAGTCTTGCGGACGGCACCATCGATGCAACCAAGGTGATCACACACCGCCTTGTGCTGGAGGACGTCGCGGAGACGTTCGAGAAGATACACCGCAGGGAGATTTTCTTCAACAAGATACTCTTCTTCCCCTGGGGTTTGGAATAAGGAGTGTGCAATGAAAGCATTTATTTACCACGGCGAGACGAAATTTTCGACAGATGAAGTACCGATGCCCAAGGCGGGCGCGGGTGAGGCTGTTGCGAAGATACGGTGTGCATCCATCTGCGGTACAGATCTTCGGACATACCGCTTTGGCAATGCCAAGCTGAAAACGCCCATCGTGATGGGGCATGAGGCGTGCTACGAAATCGTCGAGGCCAACGCTGCAACAGGACTGAAGGTGGGCGGTCGTTATATCATGGCGCCGGCCATCGGCTGCGGGGAGTGCAAGAGCTGCATAAAGGGACGGACGAACATGTGCGACACCCTGCAAAGCATTGGGTTCCAGTTTGACGGGACGTTTGCGGAATATATCCGCATTCCTGAGCTGGCAATCCGGCGGGGGCATTTAATACCGATACCAGACAGCATATCGGATACTGCCGCGTCCGTGGTGGAACCGGTGGCGTGCGCGGTGAACGCGCAGACTTATCTGAAGATTGAGAAAGGCGACAACGTGCTCATCTACGGCTCAGGTTATCTTGGCTGTATTCATGCCGAGCTAGCCTATATTCAGGGCGCCGCTCAAGTGATCATCGCGGAGATTTCTGAAAGCAGACGTAAAAGCGTTAAGCAGTTCGTGCCCAACGTTGAGGTGGTCGATTCGGGTGACCCTGGCTATATGGATGCAGTGCGCCGGATGACGGGCGGAGGTGTGGATGTGGTGATTACGGCGGCCCCGGCGGGTATTACGCACCGTCAAGGGCTGGAGCTGCTGTACAAGAACGGAAGGATAAGCCTGTTCGGCGGCCTGCCCGGCGTCGACAATTATCATCTTGACAGCAACCTGATTCACTACAAGGAATTGGGCGTTTTCGGGGCACATGCTTCCACAGTGGCTCAAAACAGGCATGTACTGGAGATGGTGGTGAGCGGCAAACTGAACGTGGAAAAATATATTACTGCGTTTGCGTTCAGCGATATCGACAAGGCGTTTGAAAGTGTGGTCACTGAAAAAGCCGTAAAGGCGGTTGTCATACCCTGAACAAGAAGGACAGCATATAACTTCGTATTATTTTCAGGCGCTTTGCCGGACTCAGGGTAAAGCGCCTTCTTTTTATCATTTCGCTGCCGTATCGTTTTTTGCATTTAGCCATTGTTTTTATTGCTAAAGGAGCCGGAGAACATCCCGAAGCCGGGAATATTCTATAATCCGGTCATGAATGTTTACAATCAATACACGGATGCTGTATATATTGGCATTCACAAACGCTTATTAAGCTGTTATACTAAATAGTGATTATATAAAAGGAGCTAACGGGATTTTGAAAAAAGTCACAGCTTTGTTTTTCATTGTTTTAATGGTAATGACGATGTATCTGGGCACCGCGCAGGCCGCGCCCGCTTACGACGGCAAAGTGGAGCCGTATGCGGTCATGCTGCTGGACGCCAACTCGGGCGACGTGTTATACGAAAAGAATGCGGATGAGATCGTTGAACCGGCAAGTACAACCAAGATCATGACGCTGCTGCTCGCGCTGGAAAAAGGGGATATGGAAAGTGTCGTCACGGTATCGTCCAATGCGGCAAAACAGCGCGGTTCATTGCTGCATATCTCTTCTGGTGAGGAAATCGTCTTTAAAGACCTGATAAACGGAATGATGCTGGCGTCGGGTAATGACGCGGCTGTGGCTGTGGCTGAAGTGTTAGGCGGCTCTGAAGAAGGCTTCGCCGATATGATGAACGACAAGGCGCGCGATCTGGGAATGACAAACACCAATTTTGTGGTTTCACACGGCATGCACGTGGACAACCATCACACGACTGCGCGCGATATGGCATTGCTCACGCTATACGCGATGCAGAACCCTGATTTTGCGCAGATAGTGGGACAAACCACCTACACCATGCCCGCCGACAATAAGCACAGCGAGGCGTGGGTGGTGACCAATACCAATAAACTCTTGCTTCCGACCGATATTGATAAGAATAATAAATACTATTATAAGTACGCGACGGGTATCAAGACGGGTTCTACCCCGGCTGCGGGCGATTGCCTCGTGTCTTCGGCCAGCAAGGACGGCGTGAACCTGATCTGTTTGGTATTTAAGGACGAATACAATGGGAGTGAACGCTGGCCGCTGAGCAAGTCGATGTTCGAGTTCGGCTTCGACAACTTCAAGACGTTAGATATTCAGTCCATCATTGACGGTACCGATCCTGTCAGCGTAAATGTGCAGGGGGCTGCTCCGGGCAGCGAATCGTTGAGCCTCAACATCGTGAACACCGGTAAAGCTTATCAGACGTTTGAACTGGAGCTTGCCAGTCAGGTGGATGCGGGACTCACCACGCAGATCGTGCTCAACAGCGGTGAGTCGCTGACGGCGCCTGTCACGGAGGGTGAAACGGTGGGCGTGATCAATTACCTCACCGGTTCGGGAGAGATGATTTGTCAGGGTAAACTGATTGCGTCGCAGGCGGTGGCGTTGGCAGACAGCGTTCCGGCGCAGCCATCGCAGACTGCCGGCACTGAACAGACGGATAACCAAACGCCGGTACCGACGGACAAAGACGACGGTATCGGGCTTATCGGATGGATACTGATCGCCGTGGGTGCCGCTCTGGCTGTAATTCTGGCCATACTCGTCGTGATGGCAATCCAGCGCAAGAAACGATATGCGCGCAGGCGGCGCGCCGTGAGCAGAAAAAGAGTACGCCGCTAGTTCCGGGATTATGTTTTTGTCCCAGTTATGATATACTGTAGTTGATGACAGCCTGAAATAAAGGCTGATAGTGGGGGATGTTGCAGTTTGAGAAGGGTCATAACTGTTTTAGTTATATTTACATTTGTTATGCTTAGCTTTGCCGGCAGTGTGTTGGCAGCTGCGCCGCAGTATGACGGTGAGGTTGAGCCTTTTGCCGTAATGCTGCTTGACGCAGATTCCGGCTTTGAGATGTACGCAAAAAATAAGGACGAGCGTGTTGAGCCGGCCAGCACCACCAAGATCATGACGTGCATACTGGGGCTGGAGAGCGGCCTTAGCATGGACACCAAGGTGACAGTCAGCGAAGAAGCGTCGGATGCCAGAGGGTCTTCCCTTGACCTTGAAGAAGATGAAGCTGTCGAGTTGGGAGACCTGCTGCATGGCATGATGATGGTTTCCGGCAACGACGCGGCCATTGCGGTCGCGGAAGCGGTGAGCGGCGATGTGGCCAAATTCGCCGACCTGATGAATTCTAAGGCACAGGCACTGGGCATGAACAACACGCACTTTGTGAACCCGCACGGTATGCATGACGAAGAGCACGTCACGACGGCCAGCGATATGGCCAAGCTCATGCAGTATGCGATGAAAAACCCGGCGTTCATGGAGATCATTGACCGCGAATCCTATACGATGCCGCAGTCAAACAAGCAATCGCAAAAGGTCAAGAACAATACAAACTCAATGATGCTCAGCGGTAAGGATGCCTATTATCCTTATGCAACAGGCGGCAAAACAGGCTCTACTGAACAGGCGGGCGGATGTCTGGTGGTGTCTGCATCCAATGACGATATGAACCTGATCTGCCTGATATTCAAGGATGATTCCTCGAATGGCAAGAACCGCTGGCCGCTTGCCAAGAATCTGTTCGATTTCGGGTTCAACAATTATGTGACGATAGATTTGCAGCAGTTGCTGAACAAGGCTGAACCGGTAAAAGTTCAGATCGAGAATTTCGCGTCCACCGACGAGAACGACGGGCTGTTGGTGTTTGAAGGGCCGCAGAGCCCCGGAACTTATGCAACCATTGACAAGGAACTGGCGGAAGGCATACTGAACGGTACGGATTCGATCGAGGCTGTTCCGGAATATACCAGCACGCTGCAAGCCCCTATACTCAAGGGCGATGTGCTGGGCACAGTGACGTACAGGAGTAAATCCACCGGCGATGAAATCCATACGGGCAATCTGATCGCCACGCGCGACGTGCTTCAGGCCGGAGCGGAACCGGACGCCAGCGGCGGCACTGCCGTGACCGTCGTGCAGCCGGTCAACATTGAAGAAATAAAGAAGTCGGACGGCAGCGTGCTGTACTGGCTGATCATACCAGCGGGTCTCATCGTATTTCTTGTGGTTCGCCTGCTGACGGTGACGCGGCGCAAGCGCAAACGATTCAGTAAAAAGCGCCCGCATTACAGTTACCGTATCAAATAGAAAAATACGAAAGCCGCGAAACGGCGTCGGGCTGCTGACAAAGTGTTGGCAGCTTTTTATATTTAAGACGCAGGGCTTTATGGGGCGGGGCCTGGACGGGGGACACCAAAGCCCGTATACTGTGCGCACAAGCTGGGCGTCCCCCCCGAAGGCAAACAGAGTTTGCCATCGGATAGCGCAAAGCGCTATTTATCCTGGTTCCACCAGGGCTTATCCTTGATGTTGCTGTAATACCGCTGGATGGGCACCACCTGCATATTGCTGATCTCGAACACCTCCCAGATGACGCCGGACGCGCCCACGGGCACGTGGAACGAGGCGGCGAGGCCGCGGTCCGTATAGACGGAGACGGTCGCGCCGGAGTACGACATGTCGTAGGAGGCGGGGTTGCCCATGTCGCAATTGGTGTAATCCGCCACGTAGTATTTGTACAGGCCGGTGCCGAAGTTACTGATGGTCATCGTCTCAGGGCCGTAGCCGGTGGTGTCGTCCACGTCGAGGTCGTTGCCGTTCCAGTCCATCATGTTGCCGTACCAGATGTGGTAGGTGGTGTCCTGGCTGTCGGCGTCGTACGGCGTGAACAGGTGCGAGTCCAGATCGGCGGGGGAAGCACCCCATGTGAGCACGATGCGCACCTCGCCGCCGCCCAGCACGGGCGTGGTAGACAGCTGCACCACCTCGCCCGATGCGCGCGCCACCACGGTGAGGTAGGCCGTCGCGTAGCCGTCTTTGAGCACCTCGGCGGTGTAACAGCCGGGGGGCAGCGTGAGGCTCAGCCAGCCCTTGCTGTCGGAATACCCCTCGAACAGCACCGAACCCGTGCGGTTGTTGATGCCGGGGCGTATGCGCACCTGCGCCGCATCCAGACGCAGCAGGCCGGAGGCATAGTCGTCGCCGTAGCCGCCCGAAAAGGCGTTGAACGCGTCGATCACCAGCAGGCGCACGTCCAGCTGGCTGCTGCTCTCGCTGACGAGGCAGGCCGGCTCCAGATACGCGTTGATCAGCTGCGGGCTCAGCTCCACGCCGTAGACGTCCACCGGCGTGCAGCCCGCCTGCGCCACGCGCACATGGAACGTGCGGTTCTCCGACGGCACGCGTATCTCGTAAGCGCCGTTTGCATCCGTCACGCCCTCGTATACCCACGCCTTTAAATCCTCCGCGTACAGCTGCACCGCCGCGCCCGCGACGGGGTTGCCGTTCTGGTCCGCCGCCGTGCCCACGATGCTGCTGACGCCGGGTGATTTGGTCACCGCGTCCAGCGTGTTGTACGCCGCGTTGAGATACTTGCGCTCGTTGTCGTCGTAGCGCTGCTGCATATCGGGGGAGAGGCTGCTGTACAGCGTGACGAACTTCTTGTCCGCCGCACCCCGTATGTCCTCATTCACGCCCACCGGATAGTCTTTGCGGCCCGACGTGTCGATCACACGCCAGCGCACCATCGTGTCGTTGTCGAAGAAGTAGCGCTCGCCCTGCATGTCGAGCATCGCGGACTCGGGCGTGTACACCGTGTCGTAGCGCACGAACACGAAGTTGGGGCGTCCGTCCTCCGCGTAGTAGTAGTCGGTGACCTGCAGATAGTCATCGATGTACTCGATGCTGACGATCTTCTCCACACGGCCTGTGCCGGGGTGCGTGTAGATCTCGTATTCCATCGGATTGCCCGTGACGGCGTTCATCAGCTGCTTGCGCGACACGGTATAAGCCAGATTGCCCGCGTTCTTGAAGTTGAACGAGTTGCCCACGCGCAGATAGATGGATTTGTCCCAGATCAGCGTCAGGTCCCGCGGCTTTGGCGTATGGTGCTCCGCGAAAACGTCCACGCCTTCCTGCTGCGCCGTGGTGTTGAGCGCGTACACCATGTCCGCGTAGGCCTTGGCCGCGTCCGACAACGGCCCGCCCGACAGCCGCAGCGCGTACTGCCGCAGCAGCGAGGTGTCCGACGCCGCGGCAAGACCGGACTCCAGTGTCTTCTGCGCCGCCTCCGCGTCCCCCAGCGCCGACTGCGCCTGTGCCAGCCCGATGTAGCCCGTCGCGTCTGCAGGCACCAGCGCGATGTAATCCTCAAAGTCCCGCACGGCCTTCTTGTAGTCGCCCTCGGACAGGAAGCGCTGCGCCTCCGCCAGCAGCGCGTCCGCCGGCAGCGTGTTCACAGCTTCCGCCTCCGCCGATGCCTGCGTGGACGCGGGCGTATGTGCCAGCACGCCGGTGAGCACCAGCGCAAGCGCGGCCCCGCCCAGCAGCAGCACGCACCCGATCAGCACGAAGGGCCACACCCTCCGTCGGCGCGGCACTGGTATGAACGCGGGCGGCGCGTAAACGGACGCCCCCAAAGACGGTGTGCCAACGGGCGGCGCGGACACCGGATGCCCGCACTGCGTGCAAAACCCCATGCCTGCCGTCAGCTTGCCGCCGCATTTTGAACAAAACATATGCAAAGCCCCTTATACAGTTTTATTGAATATATACGCGCAAGGCCGCCGCCGCAGACCCGCGTGTGTGCCAGTATGTGTATGGAAATGGTTGATTTTAGTATACGGCGGATGTGGAAAAAAATCAACAAAGATGAACGGATTTGGAAAAGGAGGTGTGGTAGGATGGGGAGGTGAGGGGAGAGGAGAGGAAGCACTAAACATAAGAGGTTATTGTAAATAATAATAATAAAAGTTAATATATATACATACTAATTCCTGCATTAGATCTTTTAAGGAGTGATAGATGTGGTAAATGAAAATAAACACCGCTGGACAGACGAAGAAGATAGATTGTGCAGCAGGAAATATATAGAATACTATGTGGTAAACAGGAACAGCATGCATGTTAGTAAATTTCAATGCTGTTCTGCAGAAAAATCTGCCTAGCATAAAGCCAAATTCATTGAAAATGAAAGTACAAAATAATAAGCAAATCCTCATTGAAAAAGGCATCAATGATACTCTGGTTGTCAGTCCATTAGCTAATTATTCAAAGCAGAATTTACGGGCTATGAACGCTATACTTCAGGAAATGAAACTGAATAAAGGTGAATGATAAGAACAAAAAGCAGTTTGTAATTTATTTGACCCGTCGGAGGATAAGCTTGATGATTGAGGATATTACAAATCGTTCTCTTGAGGATATCAAAGCGGCTTATAGGAAGTATTTGAATGGACAGGGTTTATCAAGAAACACTATTATGACTTCCTCTACAGATGCTTTCTACATTTGGAGAAAAGAGGGCGCAGATTTATTTTGGAATGTAGTCTTTTCGAATAGCTTTGAAGAACTTGGTAAAAAAACGCTTTCTGAACTTTTGCATCAGCAGTCAAGTGGAAATGCAGAATCAAATGTGAGCGGTTATATGGCGCATCTGCGTAAATTCAGACGATTTCTCCAAAGCGAATCTGCCATTCTAATACCGGAAAATATCTCGCGCGTTACAAATGTAAGAGAAAGTTCATCAGCGAAAACGAGAAAGACACTTCCGAACCCGTCAGTTGAACAGGTTGAGTACTATCTTGCACGGTGGGACGCGCTGGAAGATTACCACCTTCAGGAGGATGCTCTTAACCTGTTGTTCTTAAGGCTCAGCCCGGAGAACGAAAATATTTCTGACATTTTGCTTAAGGTATCGGTGCTTAATGATTTTTACAGTACCAACATTTATAAAGTCTATCCTGTTGCAAAGCACATCCTTTCGCTACATATTGATGATCGCCTACAGCGCGGAGATGTTACCCTGGTGGACGACATAAAGGAAGTTGTAATCAGTGGAAAAACATTGAATTTCTACTCATTTGCCACGAAGTATTGTAGTCACCATAGGCCGCTCGATTACCCAATTTATGATAGTTATGTGGATGAGGTGCTGCGGTATTATCGAAAAATGGACGGTTTTGCTGTATTCAGGAATGATGAATTGAAGAATTATACTCGCTTCAAATCAATACTGGAGGAATTCAGAAGCTTCTATCATTTGGACAGGTACAACCTCAAAGAGCTAGATAAGTACATCTGGCAGTTTGGCAAGGAATATTTTAATAAATACGAATAAAACCATGCTGGCCTGCGCTATATGGGTTGAGGTTTCTCAATGGGTTATTTTTCGCCTTATGCTGGAATATATTAACGACAATAGCATTTGCTCAAGCATGGACGAGGTTACAAGTCAATACCAATAACTAAAATAGGAACTTGAATTGCACTTTTAAACTGCGGCAGGTATTTGATTACTTTCTCATATGATAGTGATCCAGACCATTTTAGGCCATAGTCTTTTATTAGTTTATTTTGAAAATTGGTAGTTGTAACAACATACAGCCCAATATCAATACAATTTAAGTTTGAATATGATGCTACCTGGAGACTGTCCTGAATTTTGTGTAAACCTCCGATAAGGTGTAAGAAGGAAGCACCTAAACGGAGGTTTTTTCATGGCACGAAAGATTACACCGGAACGTAGGGAACAAAGGAAGAAGCTCTTGGCA
>JAEZHF010000064.1 GCA_023416745.1 Bacillota bacterium | reverse complement strand
CCGACGGGCGACACGGGAGATACCGGTCCGACGGGCGACACAGGTGACACGGGACCAACAGGAGATACTGGGGACACGGGACCGACGGGTGACACAGGACCGGCAGGAGATACCGGACCCACGGGCGACACGGGACCGGCCGGGGTAGCCTCGCTGGAATTCGCGCAAGAAACTGGGCCGACGCAAATCTTCCCGAATCTGAATACGGAGGTGACACTGGCTTCCGAAGCTGTTTCAGTGACGGTGGATCACAATATAAAAATTGACTGGGCTCTGGGGTTTGAGGTTGATAATGCTTCCAACTACAACGTAATTGCTGAATTTAGAGTGTACCGAGACTCTACGAGCCTTAATACGAGAAGCCTCAACCGGGCAGGTCAAGGTGCGGGAATTCAAAGATTTCCGGTTTCCAACACGCTGGTGGATACGGCGCCGGCAACAGCGACTGTCACCTATTCACTCAGGGGCATCGTTACAACCGCGCCCAATGTCAATACAGCGACTGCAAACAGAATAAATCTCAATATGCTCTTGTTCTGACAGAGGAGGCCATTTGAACGAATGGCCTCCTTTACATATTTGCCTGCAATCGAGTGTCAAGACAGCCGCGGCGGCATAGATTGATTATATCGAGCGATTATTTGACGGGTAGGGTGCGTAAAATTGGGCCGATACAAAATTTGCGTTTATGCTATATGCAAGAACGAGGAGAAGTTCGTAGACCGGTGGATGGATGCCGTGGATGAGGCGGATATTGTGGTGGTGTCTGACACGGGCTCAACGGACGGCACGGCGGAGAAGCTGCGTGCACGGGGGGCACAGGTGTATGAGGATAGCACCAGTCCATGGCGCTTTGATACAGCGCGCAATAAGGCGATGGACCACGTCCCTGAGGATGTTAATATCTGCGTGTCCAACGACTTGGACGAGATATTTGAGCCGGGCTGGCGACAGAAGCTGGAGGCGGTGTGGCAGCCGCAGCATACGCGCGCGCGCTACCTGTTTACGTGGAGCTTCAACAGTGACGGCACGCCAAATAAGCAGTTTGCCATGGAGAAGGTGCACCGGCGGCACGGCTTCCGTTGGGTGCATCCGGTGCATGAGGTACTGGAATACAGCGGGATTGATCCGGATCAGACGGTGTGGGTGCCCGGCATGGTGCTAAACCATTACCCGGACAACTCAAAGCCGCGTTCGCAGTATCTGCCGCTGCTGGAGTTGTCCGCGCAGGAGAACCCGCACGATGACCGGACGGCGTTTTGGCTGGGGCGGGAATACATGTACCGCGGCATGCATGACAAGTGCATTGAGGAGCTCAAGCGGCATCTGTCACTGCCCTCAGCAGGGTGGGACGAGGAGCGGTGCGCGTCCATGCGGTACATCGCAAAGAGTTACCAGAGCAAGGGCGACCGGCATCAGGCGAGGCAGTGGCTTTTCCGGGCCGTGGCCGAATGCCCGCGCGTGCGCGAGCCTTATTTGCAGCTGGCAACACTGGCATATACCGAGAGCGACTGGCCGCTGGCATACCTGATGGTGGAGAAGGGCCTAGGCATCACACAAAAGACGGGCAGTTATCTGCACGACCCGGGCGCATGGGGTTACTGTTTCTACGATCTGGGCGCCATCGCGTGCTACAGGCTGGGTTTGTATGACAAATCGTATGCGTACGCGCAGACTGCCTGCGAGATGGAGCCGGGCAATGCGCGGCTGAAGAATAATCGGGAACTGATACGGCAAAAGCTGGGCGAGAAACAGGCGGGGGAATGACTGTGGGCAAATACAAGGTTTGCGTTTACGCCATCTGTAAGAACGAGGAAGAGTTCGTGGACCGGTGGATGGACTCAATGGGCGAGGCCGACATGATCGTGGTGACGGATACCGGGTCCACCGATGGTACGGTGGAGAAGCTGCGCGAGCGGGGCGCAGTGGTGTATGTGGATGAGGTGAAGCCGTGGCGGTTCGACATGGCGCGCAACATATCGCTGGACCACGTGCCAAAGGACGTGGACATCTGCGTCTGCACCGACCTCGACGAACTGTTCGAGCCGGGCTGGCGCGGCGTCATTGATCAGAAGTGGCAGAGTGACACCAACACAGGCAAGTATCTTTACAACTGGGCTTTAAAAGCGGATGGCACGCCATATGTGCAGTTCCACTATTCCAAGATACACTCACGCGAAGGCTTCAAATGGCATTATCCCATCCACGAATGGCTGTGCTGGCTGAAAAACGAGCCGCAGAAGACGGTATTACTGGACGGCGTGGTGCTGAACCACTACCCGGACAGCAGCAAATCCCGCGGGTCATACCTGCCGCTGCTGGAGATGGCGGTGGAGGAAAACCCGGAATGCAGCCGCATGCATTACTATCTGGGGCGCGAATACATGTACAAGGGCGAGTGGGAGAAATGCATCGATATGCTAAAGGCCTATCTCAAGCTGCCGACTTCCACCTGGAACGAGGAACGCTGTGCGGCCATGCGGTGGATGGCTATCAGTGCGCACAGGCTGGGCCGCACACAGGATGCGTACTCGTGGTATTACCGGGCAATCGCCGAGGCGCCGCATATGCGCGATGCATACGTGGAGTTTGCCAAGCTGGGGTACCTGCTGCACGATTGGCCGCTGACGTTCTGCATGGTGGAGGCGGCGCTGAAGATCACAGAACGCTCAAAAACCTTTGTTAATGCGGGGCTGGCTTGGGACTATACGCCGAACGATCTGGGCGCGATCGCGTGCTATTGGCTGGACATGTTTGAGCGGGCCGCCGCGCACGCGAGAGAGGCGCTCAAATTCAGCCCGGGTGACCAACGGCTCATCAACAATTTAAGGATGATTGAAGACAGGCTGAAAACGGCTCATTAAGCAAGGCAATGACACAGGATCACAGGGGGATATTTGATGAAAGTTCTGATATATGGCGACCATGTCTTTTCCGTGGAGTTTGCAACCGGATTCCGAAAAGCGGGACTTGAAGCCGTATGTATCAATCCCGCAACGGTGGCTGAACTCGAGCAGACTATCAGCGACGCGCAGCCGGACATATTCATGACACTGGGGACGCCATCGTTCTACAAGCAGGAAATGCTGGCCGCGATCGGTAGAAAGCCTTCACCCAATGCACATTATATTCATTGGGATACGGACGGGGTGCTCTGGGATTATCTTGAGATCAACGTCATTCGTCTGACCAAGCCGGATACGGTGTTCACCATCTGCCCCGTCATGCGGGAGCGAATCGAAAAGATGGGCATACCCTGCCATGTGCTGCCCTTCGCCTCTAACCCCGACATGCATCACCCGGCTCCGGAAAGCAAGGGCTACGAAGGGAAGATCACGTTTGTGGGAGGCTGGTATACCCCGCTGGCGCAAGCCAACCCCGATCACCTGCGCCACAAATCGATGCGGGTGCTGTTCAACCCGCTGTTCGACAGCGGCCGCGAGGTGCATTTCTACGGTTACATCGCGAGAAATTATCCGTATACAAAAATATTCGGAAGGGAGTTTCCCCGAAGCTGCTTCCACGGTCATTTTCCGTATGAGCATATCCACAAGATATTCAGCGGATGCTTCATCAATTTGGTGCCGCAGAACTACGAGCAATCCATTATCAAAAGGGCGTTTGAGATACTGGGCTCGGGCGGCTTTGGCCTGTCGTACGACACTCCGGCGATGCGGGAGGCCTTTCCGGCAGGAAACGGCTTTGTGTATGCATCGTCACCACAGGAGACGTTGGATATCGTCGAGTATTACATGTGCGAACCGGCCGCTTATAACAGGGTCCGGGAAAACGCATTGATAACGGCACAGAAGCACACCTACAGGCAACGGGCCGAGACGATCGTCGGCAAGTTGTTCCCTGCAGGATGAGGCTGCGTCGGCAAATACAAACACGGTTCCTTTGCACGAAGCCGAACGCTGTTCGGCACGCCTTGCTTTTTCCATGCTGTGTTTTTTGGACGGTACAAGCTTCAACCGGGGGGGTGGCTGAATAAACTATACCGTCCGGCTGTGCGAAATATCCGGACACGGACGCATAAGATTTTTTGGGAGTAATGCTTGGCATGTTCAAAGACAAAACGCTGCTGATCACCGGCGGTACGGGCTCGTTTGGCAATGCGGTGGTCAGGCGGTTCATCGATACGGATATCGGGGAGATCCGCATTTTTTCACGCGATGAAAAGAAGCAGGATGACATGCGCAAGGATTTTGGGAGCCCAAAGCTCAAGTTCATGCTAGGAGATGTACGCGACATATCCGGCGTCCGAAATGCAGTCTATGGGGTGGACTATATATTTCACGCGGCGGCATTAAAGCAGGTGCCCAGCTGTGAGTTCTTCCCGATGGAGGCCGTGAAGACCAACGTGCAGGGTGCGGAGAACGTGCTGACCGCGGCCATCGAAGCGGGCGTGCGCAAGGTGGTGTGTCTGTCCACCGACAAAGCGGTGTACCCCATCAACGCGATGGGCATGTCCAAGGCGCTGATGGAGAAGGCGTTCATCGCGAGGTCCCGCTCTAGCCGGGATACGCTGATCTGCGGCACGCGCTACGGCAACGTAATGGCGTCGCGCGGGTCGGTAATACCGTTGTTCATCACCCAGATCAAGGCGGGCGAGCCGCTGACGCTGACCGACCCCGGAATGACGCGATTCCTGATGAATCTTGATGAGGCCATCGACCTCGTACTGTTCGCGTTTGAGAACGCACTGCCGGGCGACCTGATGGTGAAGAAGTCTCCCGCCAGCACCATCGGCGAGCTGGCGCAGGCACTAAAAAAGCTGTTTGAGGCGGACAATGAGGTGAGAGTAATCGGCGTCAGAATGGGCGAGAAGATACACGAAACGCTGCTGACGCGCGAAGAACGGGCAGCCGCATTGGATATGGGGAATTTCTTCCGTATACCCGCGGACACCAGCGACTTAAACTACGCCAAGTATTTCAGCAGCGGCAACCGGCAGGTTGCAAACATGGAGGAGTACAACTCGAGCAACACACACCGCCTGACTGAGCAGGAGCTTATTCAAACGCTGCTCGGCTGTGAGTATGTAGCAAAAGAGCTATTAAGCTGGAGGGGGAAATGAAGCTGCTTGTAACGGGTGCGGACGGGTTTATCGGCAAAAACCTTTGTGCATACATAGAAGCGAACGACCTTGGGGAACCGCTGAAGTACGACAGGGATAATGACCCGGCACTGCTGGACGCGTACGCGAGCGCGTGCGATTTCGTGTTTCATCTGGCGGGCGTGAACAGGCCGCCGGACGACGCGGGCTTTGAGGATAACGTGGCCTTCATGGCGCGGCTGCTGGATAGCCTGATGCGGCAGCGCAACCACGCGCCGGTGCTGATGTCATCTTCAATTCAGGCGCGTTTGAATAACGCATACGGCCAAAGCAAGAAGCAGGCAGAGGCGCTAATCTTCGACTACGCGGCGGCGACGGGTGCTTTGGTCTATGTGTACCGGCTTCCGGGCGTGTTCGGCAAGTGGTGTGCGCCGCATTACAACAGCGTGGTGGCCACGTTCTGCCACAACGCGGTACGGGGGATGCCGCTGCGCGTTGACGACCCGGATAAGGTGATAGAGCTGGCGTACATTGACGATGTGGTTTCGGCGTTTGCGCGCGCGATGCGCGGCTGTGCGGAGAAACCGGGTGAATACTGCATGGTGCCCGGAACGTACCACCTGTCGGTGGGGCATCTGGCGCGGATTATTGAAGGCTTTACCGGCAGGCCGCGGCTGTACGTGCCGGACGTGAGCGATTCGCTGACCCGTCAGCTGTTTGCCACTTACCTGACTTATCTGCCCGAAAGCGCGCTGGCGCAGCCGCTGGCTATGCACCGCGACGAGCGCGGCGCATTTGCGGAGTGTGTCAAATCCCTCGCGGGCGGGCAGGTGTCCGTCAACACCGCAAGGCCTGGCGTGACCAAGGGCGGCCATTGGCACCAGTCCAAGACGGAGACTTTCTTCGTGATAGGCGGCGAAGGTGTCATCCGGCTGAAAAAGCTGGGCGGGGACAGCGTGCACGAATACCCCGTTTCCGCGACTGAGCCGCAGGCGGTGACGATTCCGCCCGGATATATCCACGCCGTGACGAACACGGGTGCGGACGACATGATAATGCTGATATGGGCCAGTGAAGTATTCGACCCGCAGCATCCGGATACATTCGCTGCCAAGATGGATGATTGAAAGTGGCGCGCAGGAGAGACGAATGGACAGACTCAAGGTGATGACCGTGATTGGCACGCGGCCCGAAATCATCCGGTTGTCCGCCTGCATCAAGGCGTTTGACCGGTATTTTGAACACGTGCTGGTACACACAGGGCAGAACTGGGCGCACAGCTTAAACGGTGTGTTTTTCGAAGACCTGGGGCTGAGATCGCCCAATTACTGTTTGGACTGCGCGGGGCAGCATCTCGGTGAAACCATGGGCAATATCATATCGGCAACATATGGCGTGATGCGCAAGGAGCAGCCGGATGCGCTGGTGGTGCTGGGTGACACCAACTCCGCGCTGTGCGTGATACCCGCAAAACGGCTGAAGATTCCCATATTTCATATGGAGGCGGGCAATCGCTGCTTCGACTTCAACGTTCCGGAGGAAATCAACCGCCGCATCGTGGATCACGTGGCGGACATTAATTTGGCCTACACCGAACATGCCCGCCGTTACCTGCTGGCTGAGGGACTGCCCAAGGACAGCATATTCGTGACGGGATCTCCGATGCGTGAGGTACTGCAAAACCAGGCTGCGGCTATTGCAGAGAGCTGCGTGCTCGAACGGCTGGGCGTGAAGCTAGGCGAATATCTGCTGGTGTCCGCGCACCGCGAGGAAAACATCGACGACGAGTTTGCCTTCCTGTCGCTGATGAACGCGATTAACACGGCGGCAGAGGTGTACCGCATGCCGGTGGTGTACTCGGTGCATCCGCGGAGCTTCCAGCAAATTGAGAGCCGCGGCTTTGTGTTTCACCCGTTGGTGAAACGGACGAAGCCGTTTGGGTTTTCCGACTACTGCCGTTTGCAGACGGACGCGCACTGCGTGCTGTCGGACAGCGGTACGCTGTCGGAGGAGAGCGCGATACTGGGGTTTGCTGCTGTGCTTTTGAGGACATCCACCGAACGCCCCGAGGTGCTGGACGCGGGAGCGATCGTGATCGCCGGCACAACGGAGAAAGACCTGCTGCAGGCCATTGAACTTGCGGTGTCGATGCGTGCCAATAAAGAGCCTGCCGCACCGGTGGCGGATTACACAGACGCCAATGTATCCGCCAAAGTGGTCAGAATCGTCCAGAGCTATGCGAAGCTCGTTAATCGCAATACATGGAGGAAGCCGCCGGACGGCGCTGCCGCAGGCGAGCACCCCAAAGCCAATAAAGGAGAGAAGGAAGAATGAAACTGGTACACACTTTGCTGTTCCTTCAGCGTGAAGGTAAGGAAAATGAGGACAGCATACTGACGTCCGTCTGCTTAAAGTCGCTGGAAAAAAGCACTTACAGAACTGTTGTGATCTACAATCAGGGTATAATGGACAACGAGCGGCTGAGGGAGGAGCTGAAGCCTTTTACGCTGGATGTCCATGTTATCGGGGACGCGGTGAACGTGGGGACAACGGTGGGACGGCAGAAGTGTTTTGAATATATCTGGGCGAACCTGCCCGACACACAGTATATCAGCGAGATCCATCCGGACATGATATTCGCACCTCACTGGGAGGATGCGCTGGTGGAATATCTGGAAAGCCACGACGAGCCGTTGGTCAGCTGCGGGATCGTTGACCAAAAGGGCAATATGCCGTTCCTGAATAAGAAGGCGACTGTGCAGGAAGGGATGCATGACTTTGACGATTTCCTGACAGACCTGAAGACGGATCAGGTGGTTCGCGGGTTTACTTGTCCCTGCGTGCATGTATCTGCGATATTGAAAGAAACAGGCGGCTACAATACCGCGTTCTTAAGAGGCCGACAATGTTTTGAAGATGACAGCATGCTTCTTGGTTACTATTACTACTACGGTACAAAGCGGAACTGGCATCCCAAGATCAACTACAACTCCGTCGTCTATCACGCGGTGGCAGGTCAGCGGCTGGACATGAAGGGTAACGTCATGGTCAACTTCAACGGGTTGGTCAAGCAATATGGGGCGATGGGCATCAAAGCACTTGTTTCCATCCATGAAAGCAAGTGGCACAAAAACTTTTTTACCGGACAGTACAACCAGCTGATCAAATGAGCCCAAGCGATATTAAATGCTTAATCCGGAAATGTAAATAACGGACTGACAACAAAAGGGGGCGCTGCATGCGAAGGACCAAACATCACTGTTGCTGCTGGCGGTGCTGCTCAAGCACTACTGCGGTGGGTTACGCTATTGCAACATAAATATTTCAAATCAGGCTCTTTTCAGATGTATACCAAATAAGGTAAAATATTGTTAGAGTCATGGAATAATAAAATGAGGCTGCCGGGAATTATTAGTGAGGTACAATGCGATGAATCACAAGTGTACCATTTTGCTCGTAATTATGATATCAGCGGTAATGACGGCTTGTGTACGTACCCCGCCGATCAATGAGCTAGATAAGAGCTATCAGCCGTCATCAATGGCAACCCAAACGCAACCCGATACTTCATCTGCCGACGTCTTTGAGAAGCCAGAACACGACATGTATTTTGACGATAAGTTCAATGAGGGTTACCAAAAATACTACAATTATATGCGTGGGACGTCAACTATTGAAATAGAATGTCTTTTTGCTGTTTTTCAGTATAGGGTGCCATAGAGCATTCTCTTTCGGTAGCCATTTATAAAAGCATATAAACACGTTATTGCAATGCCAATAATTCTCTTAGCTTGCCAGAAGGCAGCACACCAAGCTCCGCCATGACAACGCTCTCATCTCTTTACTAAGCGGAATGGTTCCGCTTGGGATGTCATAGTCTAGTGTTTGTCTAAGGTATTTTGATAGTGGGAGAATAAGTCTTCCTGCTTCTTTGGAGTCTGTGTCAAGATATTTGACAGCCTTGAATATAAAACGGAAGCTGAACGAAAAGTCGTCGGGATGATATTTAAGATGTATATTGAAGGTCCGGTTACGGCAGCATCGCTGATGCGCTCAATGCTCAAGGGTTATCACCAAGGCTGGCAAACCTTTTGGTAAAGGCTCCACTTCAAGCATTTTGAGAAATGAACGATATACCGGGGTATACAACTTCAACCGCATGCCTTCTGAAAATATTGACGGCAAGAGAAACAGCCACCTGTATATGCATATTGAAGAGATGGATCGTATCGAAGAGGTTGTATGCCTCTGATAATTACCGAAGAGGACTACCGGTTGGCTCTCAAAAAGATGGAATCGCGCAAGAAAATCAGGACATGCAATAACGCCAAGGAGGTCTACCTGCTATCCAGAAAAGTGATCTGCGGAGAATGCGGAAGAGTCTATACGGGAAACCGGAAGAACTCTGGGCGCAAGAAGACACTGCATGTGACCTATGCTTCGTACCAGGAGAAAGAGCCGGAACGGTTGCGAGAACAAGGAGATACGCAGGGAATATCAATTGGCGCTTGAGATCGGTGCAATCGATGAAACAAAAGCATTAATGATTTTCAGAAGCGGATATCGGGAGAATATTTGCTGAGAAAGCGTATATTTGCCCAGACGATTATAGAACCCTGTTTCTACACCAGCTATGCTTTTAGGATCTGGCTCAAAATGAATCTTAATTAGGTGCTGTCACGCTGAATCAATTCACCTTCAAACAACACGCGCTCTTCGTTGTCGCATCCGGCAATCTTATTGAATAGTATATGAGCCGCCGTGGTGCCTATTTTTTGTATTGGCTGTCCGATGGTGGTTAGTGTCGGATCTGTCACTTCACAGAATTCGTTGTTATCAAAACCGATCACCCGGATGTCGTTGGGGATCTGAACCCCCCGGTATTTAAGATACTTGATGGCACCCATTGCGATTGGGTCAGCGGCAGCCATGATTGCATCCACTTTGACGCCGCAGGACAGCAGATGCTTGGCACCGTTGTAGCCCATGTCACGGGCTGACATCAAACGCTCGGAAGGCGGAAAATAAACAAGTTCAGGGTGGGAGGCGAGTCCACAGTCTTCAAGACCCTTTAAATAGCCCTCATAACGCTGGCTGGTAACGAGAACGTCCTGCGGGAAATTGATGTAAGCAATGTTCCGGCAACCCTTATGGTACAGAAACCGCGTGGCGTTGCGGGAGCTGCTGTAGCCTTCGGTGGCCACCAGCGAGATATTGTCATACTTGCGAAAGGCGTAATCGGCAAATACAACAGGCAGCTTTTCTGCCAATGACAGGAAATAGTGTTGCGCCGCTTTATCCATCTTGTATGTGGAGTATATCAAACCGTCTATGCGGCGCTGCTGCAGTTTCTCGGCATACTCTATTTCGGTGTCGGTGCTGTTTTGCGTATCGCACAATATCACCATGTATTCGCGTTCGTAAGCGACCTGTTCGACGGCTTTAAACAATTCCGTATAAAAGAAGTTTGACGCGTCCGGAATCATCAGCGCAATGGTCATCGATTTTTGCGTTCGAATATTTTTCGCAAAACAGCTGGGCTGATAATTGAGTTTTTTAATTGCGTCCAGCACGAGTTTGCGGGCTTCGTCACTGGACGACCCGTTGTTCATCACTCTTGAAACCGTCGACTTTGATACCCCTGCAAGCTTTGCCACATCCCAGATTGTTGTCATAACCCTTCACCAGAAAACCAAATGGTAAACCTTTCCTGCTATATTTATTGCAAATAGTATTCGTTTTGAATATGAATAAATCCTTCTTTTTGATCTGTACCAAACAAAATTATGCATATGGATATACTGCCGAGCCAGGCGATTCTGCTCAACACCCGGCTCGGCACAATGGAACCTTGTTAATATTGCTCCAGTTTGCCTGCGAGCTGCTGGTTTAGGTCGAATATCTTCTCGAGCGTTTCCACATCGTCCGAACCGTCTATGCTGGGCGATACCTTATACGCTTGGCTGAGGCGCGCATTCCAGCGGGGGCAGGCTTCGTTGGCACCCCATTTGCGATAAACCTCGTTGATATCCTCACACTCGTAGAAGAGTATCGAAAAGTTCTTGTAGCGGTATATCAGCAGTTCATCCGCACCTGCGGCCTTGAGTCCTTCCAGCGTCTCACGCCACGGGTCCTTATGGAGAGCGACATAGTCTTCCATCTGGTCCTCGTTGATCTCGATCACAAAACAATAGCGCTTTTTTTTCATATTGGACTCCTTTCCACTTTTACAGGCGCGGGTCGATGAGTATCTCAATACCCTCACCACGACGCAGTATGTCAATGCCCTCGGCCGTTTTTTCCAGCGGCAGCGTGTGTGTAATCAATGGCTTCAGATCCAGCACACCGCTTTCGAGTATCTTAACAGCGGTGGGGAAGGATGCGTTGGCGATCCATGTGCCTAAAACAGCCACTTCCCTGTTGGTGATCATGTATTGCGGCACATCGGGCTTGGCATGAGCGTTAAACCCGAACAGCAGAACGGTTCCGCCCTTGCGTACATTCTTGATGCCCGTCATGATCTGGGAACCCACCACGTCGATGGCGTAGTCCACGCCGATGCGTACAATACTCTTAACGAACCCTTCCAGATCCTCGGTGAGCGGGTCCACCACATAGTCGGCTCCGCACTTTTTCGCATATTCCCGGCGCAGCGGCGTGGGTTCAGATACGATGATCGGGTATGCGCCGCACGCCTTCATGATCTGAACGAACAGCAGGCCGATAGCACCGGCGCCCATCACGAGCACGCTGTCTCCGGGACTTACGGGTATCTTGTTTTTGCCGTTGACCAGGCAGGCCAGCGGCTCTGCGAACGCAGCGATCTCAGAAGGAAGGTTGTCGGAAATCTTATGCGCAACCTTTTCAGATACGCGCACATACTCTGCGAATCCGCCATCGGCGCCGATGCCCATAGGAATTATGTTCTCACACAGATTGGGGAGGTTCTTCTGGCAATACTCACAAACCCCGCAATAATCGTTGGGGTTGGAAACGATACGGTCTCCCGGTTTCAAAGACCTGACCTTGTCGCCGACTTCAATGACCTTACCGACCAGCTCATGCCCGAGTATTGTGCCGGGTTCTGCGACGTAACCTGGCGGTACGGACATGATATGCACATCTGTGCCACAGATTGAGCACATCTCAATCTGCACGATCACATCGTCTGGTTTCTGTATCGTCGGCTTGTCGACTTCGCAAATGCTAAGAACGCCGTTGCCTTCGAAAACGGCCGCGCGCATTTTTTCACCCATATTGATACCTCCTGTGTTTTATAATTGTTCTTACGGTAATTTTCACTATATTTTTATAGTATCACAAAAAGAATATAAGTCAACAAGAATAGGAAACGTTCCCGCGGAAACGTTTCCTTATTAATATACATTATGAGTTCTAATAATTACCGATTAATATGCCTGTAATGGGCGAAAATTTAAGAATTTAAAAAAAGGAGTTTTAATTAATTCGTCGAATACTTTACATGAAAACGGTAACGTTCCCCAATAATCGTTCCCGTATGGTTCTTATAGCCAGACTTTTATTCTTCGGTCTCTGCCGGACAACACCCAGAGTTTTGCCAGACAAATATACCATGTAATATATTTAATCAGCTGATTGATGGGAGGAACTTGAAATGAGCAGCAAAGTTTATGTGGAGGACACATCGATTGCCGGCCGCCGCGCTGAAATCGACATTAAAGTCGAAAGGGTCGTTCGCTTGCTTGAAGCCGAGGGGCTTGATGCGCTCTACCTGGCACGACAGGCGAACTTTGCCTGGATTACCGCGGGCGGGAGCGGTGTGGTGACCATGTGTACAGAAGACAGCGTCGCGACGGTACTGATCACCAGAGACGGACGCCGTTATGTATTTGCGGACGTGGTAGAAGCTCCCCGTATGAAGGAAGAGCAACACATGGAGGAACTGGGCTTTGAGATTCTGACCCAGCAGTGGTTTGAGAACCGCAAGCAAGATTACCTGAAAAAGATCGTGGGCAGCCTGGATAAGATAGGCTCCGATGTCATTTACAGCGATACGAAGATGATCCAGAGCAAGATAAACCCCTTGCGGTGGTCATTGACCGAGAATGAGATCTGCCGTTACCAGTATCTCGGGGATTCTATGTCCGAAGCGCTGGAAAAGTATCTGGCAACGGTAAAGCCGGGCATGACGGAGTTCGAGATCGCCGGCGGCGTGGCTGGAGCGCTGTGGCCGCAGGGTATCGATCAGGTGCTGTTCCTTGTAGCGTCGGACGACCGCATCAGAAAACACCGCCATCCGATACCCACGGATAAAAAGCTGGAAAAATCGCTGATGGTGTCTTGCAATGGGCGCTACAAAGGCTTTATCACCACCACCACACGCATGGTCTATTTTGGAACGCCTCCGGCAGAATTACTGCACTGGTATGACGTGGCAAACGAAATCGAGAACCGCATGATCGAAGCCACCAGGCCGGGTGTGGACGACTTGGTTCCGCACCTGCTGGGCAAGCAATTATACAAGGACATGGGCTGTGAGGAAATGTATTACTCGCATTATCAGGGCGGCCCTCAAGGGTATTATAACCGCGAGTACTCAACTAATGAATCCTGCCACAACATCACTCAGGTCAACGAATGCTACTGCTACAATCCCGTTGCGCCCGGCGTCAAGTCAGAGGATGCATTTATTGCCACGGCTGAAGGCCCGCTGATGATCACCAAACCCAAAAGCTTTCCGAAAATCGCTAAAACAATAAATGGTGTCCATTTCGAACGGCCCGGCATGCTCGTGATCGATTAAGTATTTTTTCGGACGGCGTGACATCAGCACTTCAAGTTTGGTGTCACGCGTCCGATACATCCCGCAAACAATGCAAACACTGTAATTATTTTAAGAGCAAAGAAGCTATTAAAAACATGACGGCGGGAAGCCGGCGGTATTCGGTCTTATGCAGTGGTAACGTTCCCGAGTGTCAGGATCTGCATTTGCAGCATCTAAACGTGCAGCCTCTGTCATTATAAAAATTCAATTAATTAAGGAGAAATGTGATGAGCAGTCAAATCAAGTACAGCGCGATAATCGGGTCTTTAGGGCAGACATGTGACCGGTTCATGAAGTGCGGATACAAGGATCCGAACCTTGACAAGGTGGAGTTTCCGGATGTGATCAAGAATCTGGAGCTGATGCAAGTGCTCAAGGGCGCTGACCTGTATCAGGCGCCCACAGGCCCGCTTTCCGACCCGGATACGGTCAACGAGATACTCACGGCGTCGGGTTTTGTTGCCTCGTCGGTGCTTCCGCTGGTTTTCGGCGAAAGACGGTGGCAGAAGGGCTCCATCAGCGCGGCGGACAAGGGCGTGAGGGACGACGCGCTGCGCCTCATCAAGCAAAACATTGACTTCAATTCAAAACTGGTGGGCAATCCCAGCGTGAACCTGTGGTTGGGGCAGGATGGCTTCGATTATCCATTGCAGACCAACTACGCCAAACAGTGGGACGATCTGATAAACGCCGTGCGCGAGCTGGCTGACTATAACCCCAACATCAACCTGACATTGGAAGGCAAGATCAGAGAACCGCGCAACCGCTGCTTGGTCGACACCACGATGACGGCGCTGCTGGTCTGCATGGAAGTGGACAGAAAGAACGTGGGCGTGGCCATTGACACGGGCCATGTGTTTTACGCGCAGCAGAGTGTGGCGCAGAACGTGGAGGTGGCGGCACGGTATGGGAAGCTGTTCATGATGCACGCCAACGACAACTACAATCTGTGGGACGATGACATGATCGTCGGCTCGCTGCGGCTGACCGAATACATCGAAATGTTCTACTCGCTCCGCAAGGCGAATTACGACGGCTTCATCTCGGTGGATATTTTCCCATACCGAGAGGACCAGTATGAAGCCACCCGGCAGAGCGTTCTCAACATGAAGAAGTATGACGAGATCATAGACAAAATCGGTTTTGAGAAGCTGGGCGATGTGATCAGCAACGGAGACCCGTGTGAAATGGTGCACGTGATCCGCGAGGCAGTATTCGGTTAAGAGTATATCAACACCGGCAGAATGGCTGCAGGGCATTTTATTCCTTTATTGTGAGTGCAGGGTCCGGTCAGCGGGCCCTGCATACCACCCATGCCGCTTGCAGTATCAAGCTGGAGGGAACCAGTTATGAACAGTTTCGAATATGCCAACCCTGTCCGTATCGTATTTGGATCGGGCAGTGTTTCAAAAATCGGCGGGCTTGCGTCGCCAATTGGAGGCAAAGCGCTCGTGGTCTCGACGCGTGGCAGCGTCAGGCGTATCGGCATATTGGACAGGATAACAGGGCTATTGGCGGAAGCGGGCGTACGATCCGAGATACTGGACGGCGTGAACCCCAATCCCCGCCTGACCACCGTATTGGAGGGTGTGAAAGCCTGCCGTGATTACGGCGCGGACATGCTCGTCGCCGTGGGCGGCGGCAGCGTGATCGACTGTGCTAAGGCCATTGCAATCAGCGTGTTTGATGATGGCGATATCTGGGATTTCTACACGCAGAAGAGGCAGCCGCATCGGGCACTGCCCGTACTAAGTGTGCTGACGATATCCGGGACCGGCTCCGAAATGAATGCCAACAGTGTCATCACCAATGAGGCGACGGACCAAAAGTATGTATCGCGCAGCCCGTTGAGCTATCCAAAAGTGTCGGTGATCGACCCAGAGCTGATGGTCAGTGTGCCGCCATATCTCACGGCTTGCGGCATGGTGGACACCATCTCACACGTACTGGAGAAGTATTTCGACGGCACGCCGGACACACCGCTGCAGGACCGGCTGGTCGAAGGTATCGTGCTTACGGTGCTGGAGAGCGCCGACGTGCTGGAGCGGCCGGGCGACGTGGCGTTGCGCGGTGTGCTTGCATGGGCATCGTCTCTGGCGCTGTGCGGCCTGTGTGACAGTGGCCGGGGATTGGGCGCGTTTGATGCCCATACGATTGAACTGGAGCTTAGCGCGCGTTACGACGTGGCACATGGCGCGGGGCTGGCGGCAGTGCAGCCGGCGTGGCTGGAGTACCTGTGTCGCAAAAAACCCGAAAAGTTCGCACAATTTGCCAAACGTATATTCGGTATTGAAAGAAGCAGCGACCTTAAAGCGGGACTTGAAGGCATTTCGGTATTGAGAGAGCAGTACCGCAAATGGGGCATGCCGGTGACGCTTAGTGAGATGAATATCCCCAAAGAAGCACTCGGGGGGATGGCCTGGGCTGCTCAGAGGGCGCCGCGGGGCGGACACCTGAATGCGGACGATGTACTGGGTGTGCTGACTGCCTGCTGGCAATAGCGGTATGCGCGGCGATATTGATATGAAGGAGAGAGATAAATGCAGGATGATGTAATTCTGGAAATCCGCGATGTGAGCAAAAGCTTTTCGGGTGTGCAGGTGCTGTCGGGCATCAATATGCGCGTCCGCAAGGGCGAAGTCCATGTGGTGGTGGGAGAGAATGGAGCCGGAAAATCGACATTGATGAAGATCATCTCCGGTGTGTATCAGAAGGACGGAGGGGAGCTTCTATTTGAGGGACAGCCTGTCACCGGGAAGAGCATACGGCAGGTGCAGGAGATGG
>JAEZHF010000026.1 GCA_023416745.1 Bacillota bacterium | reverse complement strand
CCGGCCCCCGCTCCGGAAGACCCGGCCCCCGCTCCGGAAGACCCGGCGCCCACTCCGGAAGACCCGGCGCCCGCGCCTAAGTTTGAAGGAAGTGCAAGACAGGTCGTATTGACTGATTTGGAAGCTGTTGCTCTCGAAGAGTCCGATCCTGTCTGGTACGTGTCTGCTTCCGACGGTACCGCTGTGGTACAGTATAATAGCCAGATGACGGCCACGCCGACCGCAGATACTGTCAAAATGAAGATAGTCGTCGATGATGGAACACCGGCGTCGCTGCCAGTTAAGTCTTTTAGCTGGGACGCGGGTCAAAAACGCGCAACCTATACATTTACGCCGGTCAAGGCCAAGGATCATGACCAAAGTGTTTATATAACGGCGCAGTACAAGGATTTTACGAACCACCGCAGCGGCCGGTTTACCATTGCGGCAACCAACCCGATCTGGTATGTAGCTGCCAGCAACGGCACCGTCACGGTGCAGTATAACGGCGCACTAAGCGCCACACCCACTGCTGATACAGCCAAAGTGAATGTTGTGATCAACGATGGGACACCCACGCCGCTTGTGCCCAAGAGCTTCTCGTGGGACGCTGCCACCAGCAAGGCGACATATACGTTCGAACCCATCGCGGCAAAGAGCGTTAAACAGAGCGTCTTCATAACGGCGCAGTTCAAAAGCTTTGCCGTCCATCGCAGCGAAAGGTTTGAAGTGGCGGCCGCAACAGTGGAAGAGCCACAGTCTGATCCGGTGTGGTATGTGTCCGCTTCCAACGGTACTGCCGTGGTGCAGTTTAACAATGAACTAAAGTACACTCCGACAGCGGATACCGTCAAGATGAATGTGGTCATCAACGACGGCACGCCGGTCGCTCCTGCAGTCAAATCGTTCAGCTGGGACGCGGCGAAAAAGCGCGCCACCTACACCTTTGATGAGATCAAGGCTAAGGACTACGATCAGAGCGTATTAATTACGGCTCAATATCAAGCTTTCACGAACCACCGCAGTGGACGGTTCACAGTTGCCGCCGCCGACCCGATCTGGTATGTGGCGGCCGATAACGGCACGGTTACCGTGCAGTATAACAGCCTGCTGAGTGTGGCACCGACGGCGAATACCGCCAAAGTCAACGTCGTGATCAACGACGGCACGCCCACGGCGATAGCGGTCAAGAGCTTTTCATGGGATGCATCGACCAGCCGGGCGACATACACGTTCGATCCCATCCCGACTGCGGATGATGACCAGAGTGTATTTGTAACGGCGCAGTTTAAGAGTTTAACTGTTCACCGCAGTGAAAGGTTCAATGTCGCGGTGATGTCGCAGCTTATGGCAGTCACCGTTCCCACCATAAAGGTACAGACGAGCGACGGTATGGCGCTGGCAGGCGTGGCCATCAAGGGCGCCTATGGCGGCTCGACTCACAGCCTGGGCAGCACGGATGAAAACGGCTGTCTCGTTCTTGACCTTGCGCCGGGTCAGTACACATTCACGGCAACATATGCAAAAACGAGCATGTCAAAATCAGTGGCGCTCAGCGACACGAGCGGATTAATCGTTTTTGAGACCAGTGAAGCCAGAGTGAAGTTGCAGGATTCCAAGGGCACGCCGCTCGGCGAATCGGAAATAAAGTATCAAGCCGGCGGCTCCACGCTCACCTTCGGCACGACGGATGAAAGCGGTATCGCTACAAAAGAGCTGTTTGCCGGTTCTTACAACATGTCCGCGACGTATGGCAAGACGGGTTCCGGGTACAAACCTGTCAACGTCACGGCAGGTGGCAGCGGCATGGTGGATTATACGTTCGAGACGGACGAAGCCAAGATAAAGGTGCAGGATTCCAAGGGCACGCCGCTTGGCGGGTCTGAAATCAAGTATCAAGCCGGCGGCTCCACGCTCACCTTCGGCACGACGGATGAAAGCGGCATCGCTACTAAAGAACTGTTCGCCGGTTCTTACAATATGTCCGCGGCGTATGCAAAGACGAGTCCGGGTTATGTTTCTGTCGACGTTTCGGCGGACGACGGCGACGATAAGCTGGATTATACGTTCGAGACAAGCGAAGCCAAGGTGAAGGTGCAGGATTCCAATGGCGCGCCGCTCAGCGGCTCGGAAATCAAGTATCAGGCCGGCGGCTCCACGCTTACCTTTGGCACGACGGATGAAAGCGGCATCGCCGTAAAAGAGCTGTTTGCCGGTTCTTACAATATGTCGGCTTCGGTGAACAAGACAAGCTCGGGTTATGTATCCGTGAACATTACAGCGGATCAGGGCAGTGACAAGCTGGATCATACGTTTGTCGCCACTGTGGTGACGCTCAGCTTTCCGGGAACCATCAGGTACAGCGCCGGAGGGTCTACTGTCACGTTTACTTCGCCCATGGCATTGTTTCCGGGGACATACAGGTTCACATTTAGCAGCTCCGGCAAACCGACCGTGGCGCAGGATCTGACGATCGGCGGTACAGCGTACAATGCCAATCTCGCGGTGGTCTCGCTGAAAGACAGCAATGGTAACGGCCTTGCGGGCGGCACAGTATCATATTATACCGGAAGCTGGGTAAGCAATGCGGCGACGACGGATGCCAGCGGTCTCGCGCTGCTACAGCTGCCGGCGGGTAAAAACGCTACCAGCGTCACCATGAACTATAAGGGCGGCAGCATTCAGATCAACCAAAGCATGGCAAGCAACCCATATTATCTGTATCAGACGAAAAAGGTCGCCTTCAAACTGCTCAGTTCCACCGGGGAACTGCTCTCCGGCAGGGCGGAGTATCACGCTTCCGTATGGCACAGCTTTGGCGACAACGCTGAAGCTGTGACTAACAGCAGTATGGAAATGCTGCCCACGAAGTATTCCTTTGCGGTGACATATGCCGGTGCGCGTCAACAGCAAGACAATGTGGATATCAGCGCTGTTTCCGAAGTGGTGTTCACCACAGTGCCGGTAACTTTCAAGCTGCTGGATTCCAAGGGCGGTGAGCTTGAAGGCAGCGCGTCTTATTACGCAGGGGGCTGGCATACATTCGGCGAAGGGATAACGACAGCCCAGATGGAGATGCTGCCGGTCAAATACTCGTTTGCGGTATCCTACGGCGGCTCACGCCAGCAGGCTGACAATGTGGACGTGAGTGTCAATCCGGTGGTCACGTTTCAGACGGGCTCTGTGCTACTCCATTATGCAGGCGGCACGCTGGCTTACTACAGCACAGGCTGGCACGAATATACCGGCGCAGCTGAGATGCTGCCGGTGAGCACGCTGTTCGAGCTAAAGAAGAGCGGATTTCCCACCCAGCGGTTCTATGTTACGCCGGTGGCGGGGCAGTCCTATGAAAAGACTCTCGTCGGTGTGCGGCTGCTGAGCAGTACCGGTGCGGGGCTGTCCGGCGGCGAAGTCAAGGCGTATAACGGCGGATGGAGCGCGCTGGGAACAACCGGCGGCGACGGCGTTTACTTTGGGTTGCTGGAAGGCAACCAGGCCAGGAGCCTCACGTTCGGCATGACGTACGGCGGGGGTTATGTGCAGAAGGCTCAGAATCTGGCGTCCGATTCGTTCGTTATATTCCAGACCAAGGGCGTCGTATTCAAGCTGCTGAGCTCCGGCGGTGCTGAGCTGGAAGGCGACGCGAAATATTATGCGGGCGGCTGGAAGACCTTTGCTGATGGCAAGACCACCGGCATGATGGAATTGCTGCCGGCGAGCTATACCTTCGGCGTGACGTATGCCGGCGGCTATGTGCAGAAATCGCAGGATGTGGGAACGGACCCGGCGGTCGTGTTTGAAACGGTGCCCGTTTCGCTGGAGCTGAAGAGCTCGACTGGCGAATCGCTGGAGGGCGACGCGAAGTATTACGCGGGCGGCTGGAAGACATTCGGTGAGGATGGCAAAACGCCTGAGACGATGGAGCTGCTCCCCGCCAGATATACCTTTGGGGTAACATACCTCGGAGGCTATGTCCAGAAGTCGCAGAACGTTGCGGCGAATCCGGATGTTGTGTTTGAGACGGTACCTGTCTCGTTCACACTGAAGAGCTCAAAAGGTGACCAGCTGGAAGGTGACGCGAAGTATTATGCGGGCGGCTGGCGGACATTCGGTGCGGACGGCAAAACGCCTGAGACGATGGAGCTGCTACCGGTCAATTATACGTTTGGTGTAACGTATATGGGCGGTTATATGCAGAAAGCTCAGAATGTTGCGGCTGATGCTGATGTGGTATTTGAGACGGTTCCGGTTTCATTCAAGCTGCTGAGTTCCGTAGGTTTGCCGCTGAAAGGTGATGCTTCCTTTTATGCAGGCGGCTGGAAGACGTTCGGCGACGGTGAAACATCCGAAACGATGGAGTTGCTGCCGGTGAGCTATACGTTCAAAGTTGGCTATCAGGGTGCGAGCATGCAGAAGGCACAGAATGTTGCGGAAAACGCCAAGGTGGTATTCAATACAAAGCTGGTGACAGTCAATCTGTATGCAAAAACCAAGCTGTTCGGGAAAACCATCAATATACCTGTTCTCGGGCCTGTCGGCGGCGATGTTTCCTTCTATGCCGGCGGATGGAAAGCCATGGGTAAGACACTGGCGTTTAAAGAGCTTTTGCCTACCAGTTACACGTTTGCGATGACTTTCATGGGTGAACGCCAGCAGATTGTACAGGATATCAACAGCGATTCCAGCGTGGATTTCTACACCACTGCGGACAAGCTCAAAGAGGCGCTCAAGCAGGCCCTGAAATAGGGGCATCTGGTAAATCTGACAAAGGAGCGGTACAACCGCTCCTTTTTGAGTGTATAAACATGAGGGATAATGGACTGGACGCGGTCAATTTGCCGCTTTATAATGGATCATAGTAAGCTGACAGGAAAGGGATTCATTTTGGATAAATTGTCTGATCTGCTGCTGCGCTGGCATGCGCTGGTGATATTCAAAACTCTCAAAGAAGATACGGTGCTGGCCCGGCTTGCAGCGCTGCTGGCTGAAAACGGCGATACGGTGCGGCGTATCAGTGCATATGCGGCCTTTGCGGAGGCGCTTTTTTCGCATACCTTCAGCCTGACGGAATATGTGAGAGACCGCGTGCTGGGTGATGACAACCTCTATGTACGGTGGCGCACGAAAGGGCTGCCGGCGGACGCGGAGCTGGAGGTCTGCCTCAACAGCGAGCTTGCGACTCTTCAAGCCATAGCGGGGCTTATGAGCGAAGATGTGTGTAATTCTCTGAATTATAACGGTTATCTGCCGCAATGGCGGACGTTCCCCGTCAATCTGGCGGCGGAATATCACGGACGTATGCTAACGCTGGGTACGCGCGGTTATGGCATATATGCAACGTACAGCATGTTCGCCGTGCGGGACGGTATCATTACGCCGGTGAAGAATCCGGATGTGGTACGGCTCATTGACCTCAAAGCCTATGAGCGTCAGAAAAAGGCCGTGATGGAGAATACGCTGGCGCTGCTGGCCGGACGCCCCGCCGCCAATGTACTGCTCTACGGCGACGCGGGCACTGGAAAGTCGTCCACAGTAAAAGCTCTGGTCAACGAGTATCGTGACAGGGGCCTCAGGTTAATAGAGCTGAACAAGAAGCAGGCGGCGGATATCCCTGCCGTGATGGAGGAACTGCGGCACAACCCTCTCAAGTTTATACTGTTCATCGACGACCTCTCCTTTGCGCAGGAGAGCGATGAATTCTATGCGCTCAAGGCGGTGCTGGAAGGCTCGGCATCCGCGCGCAGCGGCAATATTGCGGTATACGCGACGAGCAACCGGCGGCACATGGTGAAGGAACGTTTCTCGGAACGCGAGGGCGGCGACGATGTGCACCGTAACGAGACGATGCAGGAGCTGATCGCGCTGTCCGCCCGGTTCGGGTTGACGCTGGGCTATTTCAAGCCGGGCAAGCAGCAGTATCTGGATATCGTGCACACGTTGGCCGACGAGGCTAAGCTTACGCTGGACAGGGAGACGCTGGACTTGGAAGCAGAGCGCTTCGCAAGCGCAGGGCGCAGCCCGAGAGCAGCCCGGCAGTTCATCGACGGGATGCGCGCAAAAGGCTGAAGGGAGCTTTTATGTCACTATCATGACCGGCAGCAACGACGGCATCGGCTGGCACATGACCCGGCAGTTTCACGAGGACGGGCATCGCGTGGCGGTGCTGGATGTGAGAACGGACAGGCTGGAGGAGCAGGTACGGCAGTATACGGAGACATTGCTTGTCTGCGCGGGGGACGTAGCAATCGATTCATGCGTGGCGCGCTGAGTGACCGCAGTGAAGGAAAGCTGGGGCAGCGTGGACATCGCTGTGCATAATGCGTGCGTATGCGTGTTCACGCTGTTTGAGCAGACCAGCGATGCGGACATGCGCCGTGTATATGATGTGAATTTGGGCCGAGCGGTGAATCTGGCCCTTAAAAGTACGGTAAACGACGAAAGGGCATGAAGCTTGATGGCAGGACTCAAGACGAACGCGATGAGGGCGCTGGATAGTGCAGGTGTTGAGTATACAGCTCACGAATACATGCCGGACGATGGCGCAATAGACGGGGTCTCCGTCGCCAAAAAGATCGGGCGGCCGGCGGAACAGGTGTTCAAGACGCTGGTGGCTCAGGGGGCGAGCCGGGAATACTATGTGTTCGTGATTCCCGTCGCGATGGAGCTGGACTTAAAGGCAGCTGCCAAAGCCGTGGGAGAGAAGTCCGTTGAGATGATCCGTGTGGCCGACATCAATAGGGTCACAGGCTACATCCGTGGTGGGTGCAGCCCCATCGGTATGAAAAAGCAGTACCGCACCGTCATCGACAGCAACTGTATACTACAGGAAACCATCATTGTGAGCGCGGGCAAGATCGGCCATCAGAACGAGCTGAAGCCGGACAATCTGGCAGCTATGATCGGCGCGGATATTGAGGATATCGTTCTCTAGACCTTGCGGGCGGCGATGAACAGGTTGGGCGGAACGTCGTACAGGTTCTGCGACTCGACAACTGTAAAGCCCGAGTCTTCCACCAGCATCCGCACATCCTTCTGAGACAAGATGCTGACGAACGGCATCAAACGCAGCGTGCAGAGCGTTCTGACCAGCGCGACGGTGGCGAAGCCCGCTTCCTTCAGGCAGTCGGTGACTGAGAGAAACAAACCGCCGGATTTCAGCAGCCGATGTATGCGGGCGCAGCATGCCGCCGCGTCCGGCAGGCCGTGCAGTATGTTGAAGGCCAGCACCACATCAAACGACGCTTCGGCGAGGCTGTAATCCGTCAGCATGCCCACACGAAATGTGACGTTGCCAATGCTCTGGGCAGCACATTTTGCCTGGGCCTGCTCAATCATGCCGGGTGAAATGTCGATACCCAGTATGGAGGCGGCCGCGTCCGCCAGCTGTACGGTGACAAGTCCGGTGCCGCACGCGAAATCCAGCACGGCGTCCGTGGGCTTGAGAAAACCGCGCGTCAGGGCTACGGTGTCCTTGTAGGCTTTTGCGTACTTGCCGCCCGCTTGAGTGTCGTAACCTGAGGACATTTTGTTCCAGAAACGGACAGTATTCATGGTTGCTCCTTCAATTCAGCGATAGTGAAACATTCGCTGTCTGCGCTGAAGAATCCTGTATATGTATGAAGGATATCATAAGGAGAACAGCATTGGCTATTCACATAGATACTCAAATATTCACGGGAGCGCCGGACGGCACAGGCCGAAAGTCGGTGGAGATGGAAACTTATGCGTTGCTGGACAGCCTCGGCATCGCCTATGAGCGGCTGGACCATGACGCGACAGGTACGGTGGACGACTGCGCCGACGTGGAACGCCGGCTCGGCATCGAGATATGCAAGAACCTTTTTCTTTGCAACGCCGCCAGGACTGCGTATTATCTGCTGATGATGCCCGGGGAGAAGAAATACCGTGCGCCGCTGCTCTCAAAACAGCTCCAAACCACGCGGCTGTCGTTCGCAGACACGGCTAGTTTGGAGGCATACTTGCGCATCTCACCCGGCTCGGTGAGCGTGCTGGGGCTAATGTACGATACGGAACATGCCGTACGCCTGCTGATAGACAAGGATGTGCTGCGGCACAGCCATATTGGTTGCCATCCGTGCGTCAACACGTCCAGCTTGAAGCTGAGTATGGACGATATAATGTGCAGATTTCTGCCACACACCGGTCATAAACCTGAGTTTGTAGAACTGTAACGCAGGGGAAGAACATAAGCCAGGAGGGGACATTATGACGACACAGGGCAAAAAGATGCTGGAGGCGCTGCTGGAGCGCGTCATACCGCCGCTGACAGAGCAGGGGTTCATCGGCGAATACCCGCATTACCGCCGCGATATGGGTGACCGGATTGAATTGCTCGGCTTTCTGGATCACAAATACGGCGTGGGGTTCAACGTCGAGTTTTCCGTCATTTTCCCGCAGCGCCCAAAGGAGCAGACTAACTGCAGCACGCATGCGTTCGAACCGCCGGATAAAGCGACGGTGTTTTCCACCGTCAAGCGGTACCGGCTGCCGGGGATGTTCGATGGCTGGTTTTACTTTACTGACGTCTACAAAACGACGAAGCAGGTTTCAAAGGCGCATACGCTCGAAAGCTACGAACCGGTCAGTGAGCAGAGAAGCAAAAGCTTTATACCTGGCATGAATCAGACGCAGGTGCAAACTGTGGAAGACGGGCTTTATGCGCTCATCGCGGATGAGGTGAACCAGCAGCTCGAAGAAGCATATGCCTGGTGGAAAAAATACGATACGCCTGCCCGGCTTAAGAAAGCAAAGTAGGCAAAGGAGGAGGGGTATGGATATCACGATCCGGTTGGAGGAGCCAAAAGATTATCGCATTGTGGAAGAACTGACGCGCGAGGCGTTCTGGAATCTGCACGTACCGGGCTGCGATGAGCACCTGTTGGCACACAACCTGCGTACCTGTGCAGTTTTTGTGCGGGAACTGGACTATGTGGCTGTTGCAGACGGAGAAATCGTCGGGAACATCATGTGCTGCCGTTCTCAAATTGTTGAAGAGGGTGGCGCCGAACACGGCGTGCTAACTTTTGGGCCTGTGAGCGTCTGGCCAAGGCTGCAAGGCAAAGGCATCGGCGGAGCGCTGATCCGCCACTCGCTGGCTGCGGCGGCGGATATGGGGTTCACTGCGGTGCTGATATACGGAGATCCGGACTACTATGTCCGCTTCGGGTTCAAGCCCGCGCAGGCGTATGAAATCCGCACGGCAAATGGCAGCTTCCACAAGGCGCTGCAGGCACTGGAACTGGTCCCAGGCGCACTGGACGGGATATCGGGGTGCTTCTTTGAGGGTGACGATTACCACGTGGATGAAACTGACCTGGAGGCGTTCGACAGTGCCTTCCCGCCCAAGGAGAAATTTGTTACCGAGTCCCAGAAGCGGTTTCTCGAAATGCTGAACGGGGATTGAAAAGAGGGGGACACATGAAAAGCCAGATCCCGAACACGGGATACACAGTAAGCAGTGACATGGCCCTGCTGCAGTTCGATCGCATTATCGCCCTGCTGGCGGCAACTCCCTGGGCCAGGAACCGCCCGATTGAGGTGATACGAACAGCTATAGAGAATTCGGTCTGCTTCGGCGTTTTCCATATGGCTGAACAGGTGGGTTTTGCCCGCGTCGTGTCCGACTTTGCGACCATGTTCTATGTGGCGGATGTGGTTGTCGGTGAAGCTCACCGCGTCAAAGGGCTTGGCAAAATGCTGATAAGCCATATCACGCGGGACACACGTTTTCAGCCGCTTCTGGGCTTGCTGGCGACGAACGACGCTCACGGGTTGTATGCGCAGTTTGGTTTCATCAAGGACGGCGACCGCCTGATGATGAAGCCGAGAACCGGTCAGGCGGTCATGCCGTCAACTGAGGCGTAAGGGATTAAACGACGCAGCAGGAAGCGCTGCAGGAGGAACACAAGGCACGAGCGTGAACATCATCCGGCCGATGGATCGTTTCGGTGTCAAGGAGAAGTTAAGGGCTAATGAACACATTGGGAGAGCTAATGTGTTATTTTTTTAACAAAAATGTAAAGTAGACTTGACAATCGTGGAGCTATTGCTATTATGGATGTAAAGTAAACGTGACACGAGAGGAGATGAAGCGCCTGATTAACCATGTGAGAGAACTGAGAGAGGCAATGGGGTTGACGCAGGCGGAACTGGCCAAAAGGACGGGTGTGTCCCGACAGGCCATCAACGCCATCGAGACTGGAAAGTATGATCCGTCCATATGGCTGGCTTATGCGCTGGCTAAAACGTTCAAACGTGCGATTGAAGAGATTTTTGTTTTTGAAGAAGGTGAGCAGGCATGAAGAAGCTGAACAATCTGAGAAGGGTGTATCTTTGGTATCTGATTATATCGGGCGAGCTGATTTGCGCGGCGATCATCATCTGTGCGGGTTTTATTGCCGATCCGACTTGGCAGATGATCATCCGCATAGCGGGAATCGTGGGAGCTGTGATTGCGCCGGTGATGATCTGGATATTATACCGCTGGGTGCGGCGCGACAATGCGGACACCAGCGATGAGCTGGAGCAGATGGTGCTGACCAGGTCACTGGCGATTGCAGGCTTTACAGCGCTTACACTGATTCCGGTGCTGCTGCTGCTGTCATTTCTGCTGCCGGAGGGCGCGGGGTTCGCCGCATTCGGGTATACGGTGATCGTCTGGGGTACATTCAAACTGTCAACATTTTGGCTCTACAGTAGGTACTAAAAGGAGGTGCTCATAATGGTTGTTATCGAAACGGAAAAACTGACCAAGTTTTATGGCAATTCGCGGGGCATTGACGGCGTGTCGCTGTCCGTAAACGAAGGGGAGATATACGGCTTCATCGGGCCCAACGGTGCTGGCAAGTCCACGATGATTAAGACACTGCTGAATTTCCTTTATCCCACAGGCGGCAGCGCGAGCATATTCGGTTTGGATTGCGCGGCGCAGTCGCACCTCATTAAAAAGCAGACAGCATACGTGCCCGCGGAGGTGCGGTTCTACGACGAGCTGACGGTGGCGGCGCTGCTTGAATATTCGGGCCGGTTCTACAGTCCCAAAGCGGACGCGGATGAATGGATCAGCCGGTTCGACATGGAGCCGAAGAAGAAAATCGGCCAGCTGTCCACCGGCAACAAGAAGAAGGTAGCGCTGGCGGCGGCGCTGGCCAGCCGACCGAAGCTGATGATACTCGACGAACCGACGAATGGGCTGGACCCGCTGGTACGGCAGACGCTGTTCGCGGCGCTGCGTGAGCAACAGAAGAAAGGCTGCACGGTCTTTCTTTCCAGCCACAATCTGGATGAGGTGCAAACCTTATGCGACCGGGTGGCTATCATCCGCAACGGGCGTATCGCGGACGTGCGGGCGCTGAATGACCTTGCATCCAGCCGCGCCAAAAAGGTAACGGTGGCGGGTGCGAACCTGCCGGAAAGCTTTGACGGAGAGACGATGAAGCTGGTGCACAAAGAAGAGGGGCGTATCGTTTTCACATACCACTCGGGCGATATGGCAGTGCTGCTGAAGCTGCTCTCCGCGATGGAGGTCAAGGATTTTTTAGTGGAGGATATCGCGCTGTCCGATATATTCATGTCGTATTACACAGGGGGGGAGGTGTCAAAATGAATCTTTTTATAATGGAGTTCAGACGAAATTTCAAAACGCTGATGGTTTGGTCGGGCGTGAGCGCGGCGCTGACGCTGATGCTGACGCTGCTGTATCCCGCCATGCTGGGCTCGGATATGCTGGCGCTGATGAACGCCAAGCTTGCATCGCTGCCCAAAGAGCTGGTCGATATGTTCAACCTGTCCGGTGAGGACATCCGCCAGCTGCCGCAGTTCTTTGCGTATTTCTTTCAGTTTGTGCTGATGGCAGCCTGCGTGTATGGCGCGACGCTCGGTTTCTCGGTCATCTCCCGTGAGGAGAGCGAAGGCACCATTGAGTTTTTGTATGCCAAGCCGCTGAAACGTTCTCAGATCGTGTCTGGCAAGCTGCTGTCCGCCGGAGCCGCGTACATTGTCTATTTCATTATCGTCGGCATTGGCGCTGTCATCGGCTGCCTCGCCGTAAAACCTGACGAGCTGCAGCTGATGGAGCTGTTGGCATCCATTAAATCCGTGATGGCCGGAGGAATGATCGCAGGGCTTTCGTACTTGTTCGTGGGTCTAGCGCTGTCGGTGTTGCGGCGGCGCACTAAACATGCGGCATCACTGGCGGCGGCGCTGTTCTTCGGAACATATATCGTGGGCAGCATTCCGCGCATCACGGGCGTGCTGGATATTTTGAAATGGCTGTCGCCGCTGAACTACTTCATGCCCAGCACCGTGGTGATGGAGGGAGTCGACGGTATCAACGTTCTGATACTGCTGCTGGTGATGGGCGCTGCCGCTGGATTAACATATTATGGATATCGCAGGCGCGATTTTGCGACATGACCCTGCCGAAAAAGCCCGCTGCATAAAATCAGCGGGTTTTTTCGTATATTTGACAAAGAAACTCCTGCAGCATATTGACAATAAATCGCGCGCTTTTTATACTGTAACCAGTACGGTAGAATGGGTTTGTAACAATTTGCAGCGGTAGTATGGTTTCTTAATCGCGATATTTGTTTACCCTTCGGATCTTGCCGGAGGGTTTTTCTATATAGTCAAAAAGAAAACGAAATCAATTATGAAGGAAGGTGAATTCATGCTGGGGCTTGGTGATTTCTCTATTTTTGCGGTGTACGTACTCTGTGTGTTATCCGCATTGACGTGTGTCATTTATGGCATTTTCACTTGGAACAAGGGAGCTGATAAGGACGAACCTGAAGTGGAAAAGGAATGGCATCAGACCGAAGTCGACATGACCGACAAACTGGATATCTGATGCATAGAGAATTGTAGGAGGGAAAAGTAATATGGATTCCGAGTTACTTATTAAATACATTGTTATCATCATATATCTTGGCGTGACAGCATTGTTGGGCATAATGGCATGGAGGAGAACAAAGACGGATTCAGACTATCTGCTCGCCGGGCGCAAAGCGCACCCTGTTGTGATGGCGCTGTCGTACGGCGCGACATTCATCAGTACATCCGCCATTGTGGGCTTCGGCGGAAACGCTGGCGTGTTCGGCTTCAGCCTGCTCTGGCTGACGTTCCTCAACATATTCCTTGGCGTGTTCATCGCGTTTGTGTTCTTTGGCAGACGGACACGCCGGATGGGGCACAACCTAAACGCGCACACATTCCCGGAATTTATCGGCAAGCGCTTCGAGAGCCGGTTTATACAGAAATTCTCGGGTACGGTCATATTCATATTCATGCCAATATACACAGCGGCGGTGATGATCGGGGTCGCCCGCATACTGGAGAGCAACCTTGGTATGCCCTATGAGTTCGCGCTGCTTGCCTTCGGCGTGCTTGTGGCGGCGTACGTGCTTTTCGGCGGCATCAAGGGCGTCATGTATACCGACGCGTTTCAGGGCACGCTCATGCTGGTCGGCATGATTATACTCATCGTATTGGTTTATTCGAAGCTGGGCGGCGTAACCTCGGCGCATCAGCAGCTGACCGACCTGTCGCAGAACCCTGCTGTGACAGATCAGATCGCAAAGCTCAAGGACGGCGGCTTTGCCGGCTGGACCTCAATGCCGACTCTTTTCTCCAAGTACTGGTGGACCGTGGTTTCCACCATCGTGCTGGGCGTGGGCGTGGGCGTGCTGGCGCAGCCGCAGTTGGCCGTGCGCTTCATGACAGTGAAGAGCGATCGCGAGATCAACCGCGCAGTGCCTGTGGGCGGCGTGTTCATACTGATGATGACAGGCGTTGCCTTTGTGGTGGGGGCTCTCTCGAACGTGCTGTTCTTCAACTCTACAGGTATGGTATCGGTCGCGGCGGCGGGCGGAGTTACCGACAGCATCATACCGATGTTTCTCAAAGACTTTATGCCTGGCTGGTTCAGCACCGTGTTCCTTGTTATACTGCTGGCTGCCGGTATGTCCACACTGAGCTCCCAGTTCCATGCCATCGGCACGGCCGCCGGGCGGGACATTGTGAGCATGAAGCAGAAAGATCCCAAAAAGAGTTTGTTGGTATCACGTACAGGTGTGCTGATCGCCATCCTGATAACCATTATTCTGTCATATGTGCTGCCCTCAATATGGGATGGCGCCATCACCATTGCGACATCGCTGTTCTTCGGTTTGTGTCTGGCGGCGTTCCTGCCGATGTATTTTGGTGCTTTGTATTTCAGGAAGATGACCCGTGCGGCGGCGAAAGCCGGCATGATTGCGGGTTTCTCCAGCAGCCTGCTCTGGATGCTGTTCTTCCACGCCAAGGAGGCGACGATCATCGGGCTGTGCAACGCGTTGTTCGGCGTACCTACTCTCGCAGCCGGTTCGATGCTGGATGTGGTGGACCCGCTGATCATCGCTCTGCCGATATCGATCATCGCGACAGTCGTCGCGCAGCTGGCAGGTAAAAAGCGGTTGGATGCAGCGCATGTGGACAAATGCTTTCACGGTTTCAAGCAAAAAGCCACCGCGCCGGAGTCTGCTGTTTCCGAAGCGCAGTAGTATCAGCGTAATGTAAGGGAGCGTCGTTTTTATGACGCCCCTTTTTTTGCTGCACTTAATAGGAATCGGCCTTACGGGTATTAGGAATGTCAGTAAGCGCCTTGAAGGAGTACGCCTGCTCTTCCCAGGTATCCATAAGCTGATCCAGAATCTTAATATTGGTGCTGGATTGGCTGTGGAGCAGCAGTATCTCGCCGGGGTGGGTTTCGGAGATGATCGTTTTAAGCGCCTGCTGGGGGGACGGCTGGTGATAGTCGTTCCAGTCCTCGTACCGGAAGGACCAGAAAACCGTCGTGTAGCCCAGCTTTTCGGCATAATTCAGCGTTACTTCGGAAAACCGGCCCTGCGGAGGACGGAAGAACCTAGGGAGCTCTTGTCCGGTGGCTTCGCGGTAAGCGTCCTCCACCCCCGTCAGTTCTGCTTTAAACCGATCGAAGTCAAGGCTGGTGACGCTGCCGTGGGAGGATGTATGATTGCAGACGATGCTGCCTTCTTCCACAATGCGCCGGATCACATCGGGGCATCGGCGTATATAATCCTCCGTCATGAAGAAAGCGGCGGGCGCGTTATGCTCCTTGAGTGTATCCAGAATTTTTGGGATATTATCGTTGTTCGGGCAGTCGTCAAATGTCAGGTACAGTGCTTTTTCGTCCGTTGGGCCAATATAGAGCACATCGTAACTGCCAAGGTATTTTGCCTTTTCGATGGGTTCCGGCGGCTGGCTGGGGTCGTGCGGCAAATAGTACCACAGGTATACCGTCGAGGAAAGCGCTGAACTGCCCGAAGCCGGTTGGGTTATGTCCATATACTTCGTGCCCAGAGCCAGCACGATAGCGGCACAAAGCACTACGATCATCAAAGTGGATATTTTTATCCGGCTCATGGAATGCCTCCTGTTCTGGTTTTCAGCAACCTTATTTGCTTTTCGTAGAAACGAGAGCCTTTTTTCTGAAAGCCGTTCAAGAAAATAAATATGCGCGGTGTGGTTTCGAAATGTCCTGTCGGCAGCGAAATATGGTATAATACGTAAGGGCATGTCATCCATAAAATTTTGGTTAAAAATCAAACATAGCGTTTTAAGACATAACAAAGAGCCGATATATAAAGAGTCCCTTATCTTTTCGGGAACATTTTACCCGGCTGCTGAAATGGGCGGGGGTAACAAATACAAGGAGGGCAATTCATTGGCTATTTTTACACGTTTGGTTGACCTGCTGAAGGCGAATATCAATGATCTGATCGACAAGGCTGAAGACCCTGAGAAGATGCTTAAACAGATCATCATCGATATGGAAGAGCAGCTTCAGAAGGCGACACAGGGGCTGGGGCAGATCATGGCGAGCGAACGCCAGGCCAAAAAGCAGTTGGAAGCAGCGCAGGCTGATTCAGCGCTCTGGGAGGAGCGGGCCAAAACTGCGCTCAAAGCGGGCAATCAGGAGCTTGCTCAAAAGGCAGTGGAAAGCAAGCTGAAAAGCGATGCTAACGTGGCGCAATACAGCCAGATGCACGACGAGCTGGCGAAGCAGGTGGAAACCGTACGCGAACAGGTGACTCTGCTTAAGACGAAGCTGGAAGAGGCGCGTTCCCGCCAGGCTATGCTGGTGGCGCGTGCGCAGGTGGCAGAGGCCCGGCAGGGCGTAGCCAAAGCTGTGGGCGGTATTGACAGCAGCGGCGCGTTCGCTAAGATGGACAAGATGGAAAAGAAGATCATGGAGGAAGAGGCGAAAGCCGACGCTCAGTATGAGATTTCCGGTATGGATGCGGAGAAGAATGATCCATTCAAACAGCTGGAAAAGGACAGCGCTGCTGCAAGTGAAATGGAGCGCCTGAAAAAGGAATTGGGACTATAAAAAGGGGGCATAAGTGATGGCACTCATTATAATAGGCGTAGTACTGATAGCGCTGGGGGGTGTACTGGCCTTTGTTGTGCGCAGGCGTATACATAACAAGAACATTGAGATCCAGTTTATGAGGACGACTACAATCCCAGAATTGGGGGGTACGCTGAAAGAGAATGAAGCACAGGGGTTGGAAAACTATCGCGAATACGCGGAACTGAAAGGCGTTGCTTCAACAGACACTCCCCAGAAGGCGCCGTATTCCGGGCAGGACGTGGCCTACTACGATGCCGATATCTATCAGGTGTTTGAAGAAGTGGAGACATACCGGGACGACAGCGGCACACATCAGCGCGTCAACCGCCGTGAAGACCTGATGTCCAGCCAGAAAAGCACGGGCAGTCTGGTGCTGAAGGACGCGGAGTCAGGCGACAAAGCGTATATCGAGTTGTCAGATCATGGGATGCAGCTGGATACAGTAAAGTCTTTCGATAGATTTGAGCCCATGAACATGATGAACCAGTACGGATTTTTCAGCAGCTTTCAATTCGGCCAGCGCGGCAGCAGAACGCTGGGCTTCCGCATGGTAGAGAAGACGATTCCGCTGAATCATTCGCTTTACGTATTGGGCGACGCTTATCTGCAGGCCGGGCGGCTCATTATCGCCAAACCGGCGGATTCCAAGAAACCGTATATCGTATCCGTCAGGAGCGAGGCGGATCTGGTGCGCGGCAACAAGCGGGGGGCGACAGCAGCCCTTGTGTTCGGCATTATTGTGGCGGTAGGCGGACTCGCGCTGATAATCGCAGGGCTGTTCTGACTTTGCCTTTATACATTTACAGACCAGCAAACGGTGTGTACTGAGAAAACAAATGCATATAATGACGGAGGGGTAGCATGTTAACAGTCAGTAAAACCTGCAATTCCGCGGAAGAACTGGCCGACAAAGTAGCTGAGCTATTTTCAGCCCATGGATACAAGCTTGAGGAAGGTACAAAGTATCAGGGGGTATATGGCAACGGAAGCGCTGCTATGCGCGTACTGTTTGGCGGCCTGGCCAAGAGGAACAAGTTCTCAATCACGATACTTCAGAATGCGGACAACGGCTTTGCCGTTGATGTCGACAAAGCTATGTCGGGCGCAATGGGTGGAATCATCGGGGTATCCAAGATAGATAATGAGTTCAACCGTATACAGCAGATGCTTGCCAACCTTTAAAAACTCAATATTTTGAAGCCGCCAGACCCTAAAAAAGGATGGCGGCTTTTATATTCTTCGGATTGCAGAAGGACGTTTTTTGACAGGGCGGTTTTTTGCCCGATATTTACTTGGCATTGTCACACAAAACCCCTGCTGCGGAAAATGCGAGGATGTTATAATGCTGTTGGAATGAAAGAGGGGAGTGGGGTGGAGAGCCATGAAGCACATCGCCAACATACTGACAGGTTTGCGTATCGCGCTGTCGGTGCTGATACTGGCGTTTCTGGATGACCGCCTGGCGGCGTGCATTCTGTTTGTATCAGCGGGCCTGACAGACCTGCTGGACGGCATCGTTGCCCGGCGGACAGGCACGGTGAGTCGGCTGGGTGCCAAGCTGGACTCCGCGGCGGATATCGTGATGTTCGGGGTGATGATCGCGTGTGCTGTGGTATGGGCGGGAGCCGCGCTGTGGGCACTGGTGCCTTGGCTTGCCGCTGTAGCGGTGGTGCGCGCGGGCAACCTCGTCATTGCCGCGCTAAGATTCAGAACGTTCGCTGGTATCCATACTCTTGGCAACAAGCTGACCGGACTTATGATATTCGTCTCGTTCGGCGTGTATATACTCACGGGCGGCCTGACAGCGCTGATTCCTGCGATCGCGGTGGCGGGGCTCTCGGCGCTGGAGGAAACGCTGATACTTTTGACCGCAGAGACACTGGACTTGAACCGGAAGAGTCTGTTTATTAAACCCAAACCGGAAGAGAAAGAGGCATAAAGCCATGATCGTCAGCGCGAGCCGCAGAACGGATATACCCGCGTACTACGCCGACTGGTTTTTCCGGCGTTTGGAGGAACGGTATGTGCTGGTGCGCAACCCGATGAATCCGCGCTGTGTCAGCCGCGTTGATCTGTCGCCGGACGCGGTGGATGGTATCGTTTTTTGGACGAAGGATCCTTCGCCGATGCTGTGCAGGCTGGATGCGCTGAAGGACTACGCTTACTATTTCCAGTTTACGCTGACAGCGTACGATACGGACATAGAAGCGAAGCTTCCGGCTAAAGCGGCGCTGGTGGACGAATTTAAAGAGCTGGCGGACAGCGTTGGGCCGCAGCGGGTGATTTGGCGGTACGACCCGATACTGCTCAATTCACGGTATACCGAGGCTTACCATCTGCGGCATTTTGAGTGGATGGCCCGCAGACTGGCCGGGTATACGGACAAGTGTATCACCAGCTTCATCGACTTCTATCCCAAGATCGCCGCAGCTGTGAAGACGCTCGGCATATCACCCATACCGGATGAACAGAAATTCCGGATGGTCAAAAACTTGTCGGAGGCCGCATACGCGTACGGCCTTGTTGTGGAAACCTGTGCCGAAGCCATTGACCTTTCCAGCCTCGGCATTGGACATGCGAGGTGCATTGACGCCCAACGCTTGAGCCGCATCGCCGGGCGCTCCGTCAGTGCGCGCAAGGATTGCAATCAGCGCCCCGCCTGCGGCTGCGCAGCGAGCGTGGATATCGGTGCGTACAACACGTGCCCGCACGGCTGCCGCTACTGCTACGCGAACCACAGCGCTGCAGCAGTGGCAAAAATCCGCACCGGATACGACGCGGACGCACCGCTGCTGTGCAGCCGCCTTGGGGAAGGGGACACTGTCTATGAGCGGCCCGCAAAAAGCCGCTGACGATGTTACAGTATCTTTTTAAGCAGCGGTACTTTGGTTAAGACGTACGACACCGCGAAGCAAATAGGGAGGCAGATGGGGATCATCACGGCATACTTGATGAACGGTGGCCAGTCTACGGGCTGGAACAGCAGTGTGATGGCCACAATGATGGGTGTATGGAACACGTAAACGGAGAAAGAACTGGAGGACAGCGCCCAGGTCAACCGGTTTTGTGTATTGAAATACTCGCGGAACAGCACCAGCAGCCCCGCACACATCGCAACCGCCGTGAACGATTCCCACAGCGCAAAGATGAGGCTCTGCCATGTGCCGCCGCCATTGAACAGCGCATAATCACTGCGCCAGAACGCCTGGGCTGCCATCATCAGTGCTGCCCATACGCCGAAGGCCCAGAGCGGCGATGTATACAGCAGCCCCATGCAGCTGCGGCTCAGCTTGGAGAACAGGTCATAGCGGTAGGCGAGTATGCCTGCGATGAACAGCACGATGTATTGCGCGAAAAAGCACAGCATCATGTTGGACACGCTGGTGATGATGGGGAAGCGGATGCGGATCAGATACGCTGACAGAGCAATGACCAGCACCAGTATCACCAGCACCGCCGCGTTGGGTACAATCTTTCTGGGAGAGCTACCCCATGTTTTGCCTGTGGCCCGCCGAACCACGGCATAGACCACTGTGAACGCCAACAGCGCCAGCGCAAACCAGAGCGGCCCCGAACCGCTGAGTATATGCAGGCTTGTGATATTCTCTGCATAGAAGGAGAGGAAGCCTTGGCCGGGTGTGTGGCTGCCCAGCAGTACGTATTCGGTAAAAGGGTCAACCACGAACATGAAAAGCAGCGCGGGAATGCCAAGGCGTATGACGCGGTTCCTGAGGAACAAAGAAAAGCCCTTGCGGTCATACGCGCCCGGCACGAAGTAACCCGCGATGAGGAAAAGGAAGCCCATGAAGAAAGCCTGCAAAAATGTCTGTGTGAAGCTGAAGAATGTCCCCTCACCGCCGCTTAAAAAGCGGCCCTCCGTATAGTACCAGCTGCCCATGTTGCTGTAGGTAACGGACAGGTGCATGATGACGACCTGTATGATGACAAAAAGGCGTATGTTGTCAATGTAAAGCTGTCTCTTCTTTGCCTCCATAGCTGGGTTCTCCTGTGAAATCAATTCTTTGACTGTCATTATACCTTCTGCCTGCCGCGCCGTAATAGGACTATACAACCCTGAACCCGAATTATATTGTCCGGCTTAACACCCTCATACAATGGGACATACCATGCGCGCAAAAACTTATCAATAATGCATCGGTCAGGACAAAAAAAGGCTAATGGGGCATGCTGGAAAAAATGATTGACGCATATTTCCCCCTTCTGTGGAGCAAACTATCCTTCTGGAATCCCATCCATGAAAGGAGCTGCTTATGAAGAAGATTACGCCTGATATCGTGCTGGAGGACTGCGGGGAGAAGATGGACTACTACCGGGAGCTGTTCGGCGGGGAGATTGTCAACCTGCGCCATACGCCGGATGGTAAGGTGATGCACGCTGAACTTCGGATAAAACCGGATTGTGTGCTGTATTTCCACGATAAGTTCCTGTTCTCCGAGATCAAGTACGGCAGCGTCGTGCTGGTGCTGGAGATGGAGTCGGAGGAGGAAATCAATCGGATGTATAATGCGCTGAAAGAAGGCGGCGGCATCCGGTTCGATCTGCAGCAGACGGACTGGGGCGCGCTGCACGCCGTGGTGGAGGATAAGCACAGCATTGTCTGGTCGCTGAACTACATGCAGTAAAGGATATAATGAGTATCGGTAAATATTTGCACTTGACACACCGATCATACCGCAATGGAATAGGCATTGGCGCTGTTCAATTATACACCGGCACCTGAAAACATTATAATGTACTTTGATGGATGAACCCTGCAAAACCTGCGGCTTAGGCCGCTTTTTTATTATATATGAAAGTATATATATGGGAGCCCGCGTATGGTATAATAATTATAATAGGTACGGGAAAACCGGACAGTATTTGTGAGGGGGCAGCTATGGAATACAGGGCTTTAGGAAACTCCGGGATTATGGCCGGTGTGGTGGGTATCGGCGGCGAGTACTTGGAATACGAGGACAGGGACACCGTCATCCGCACGATGCACCGGTCAATGGAGCTGGGTGTCAACGTGCTGGACATATTCATGTCCAACCCGGAGGTGCGGACAAACCTGGGGCTGGCGATAATGGACAGGCGGGATAAGATCGTCGTGCAGGGGCAGGTCTGCTCGATCTGGGAGAACGGCCAGTATGCCAAAACTCGTGAGCTGGCGAAGAGCAAGGTGTTTTTAGACGACCTGTTCGAGCGCCTCCAGACGGATTATATTGACATCGGCATGCTGCATTACGTGGACACGTTTGAAGACTGGAAGAAGACGCGGGAAAGCGGCGTCCTTGAATATATGCAGGAGCTCAAAACACAGGGGCGTTTCCGTACGCTGGGCGTCAGTTCGCACAGCGCAGAGGTTTCGATGGAGATGATAAAAAGCGGGCTGTTCTCGGTGCTGATGTTCAGCATCAACCCGTCGTTCGATCTGGTGTTTGGAAGCAGCGATATAGAGGCGTGCCTGAGTGACGGAGAGCTGCCTGGAACTCTGAATATCGATCAGGACCGGGCACGGCTGTATGCCTTGTGCGAGGAGATGGGCGTGGGCATTACCGTGATGAAAGCGCTGGGCGCGGGTCGGCTGCTGCGCGCCGAAAGGTCGCCGTTTAAGGTGCCGATGACGGTGGACCAGTGCATCCACTACGCGCTGAGCCGCCCGGCGGTGAGCAGCGTGCTCATCGGCGCACGTTCGGTGGCGGAGATTGAGCGCGCCGTGGCCTACTGTGATTCATCGGAGGCGGAGCGCGACTATACCGGCATCTACGATTATATCGGCAAGGAGGAGAAGAGCTGCCTGTATTGCAACCACTGCCTGCCCTGCCCGAAATACATCAACATTGCGGCGGTGACACGGCTGCTGGACGACGGGGTCATTGCGATGACAGCCGAGCTGCGGGAAGCCTACACCGCGCTGGACGCCAAGGCGTCGGACTGCATTGCCTGCGGGGCGTGCGAGAAGCGCTGCCCGTTCGGTGTGGGCATCATCGCTAACATGCACAGCGCCAGCGGCTTGTTTGAGGCGTGACAGAATAAACGGCAAATATACTGTTGTCGAAAACAATGCTTCGGCGTTGAGGCCTACTGCCAGAAGATACCGACCTCCATCAGCTCCGTGTATGCGACGTAAGCGTCAGGATTCTCTTGCAGCGCTTCTTCGCTGACTGCCAACGCGTAGCCGATGAACGTTCCGGCTTTGCCGTCGCCGTCCAGCAGCTTATAGAAGGGGAAGCCGCCGCAGTATATGACCTCGGCTTCGGCTACGGTGAGCGGCCGGTCGTCCGGGCTGGTGATGTGTGATTCATTTCGGCTATAGAAGGCGTGCTTTATCGCATCCTTCAGCGGCAGAACATCAGCGTCAAACAACGGCTCCAGCTGCACGGCGTAGAGCTGCGCGTCGCCCAGCGTCCCATCCGATGTGAAATGGAGGCGCAGATACGTCTCTGTGCGGTATTCGTTCACAAAGCCCCAGAATAGCGTTGCAAATTCTTCATCACCCGGTGTAATAGATATCTCCGTACCATACCGGCTCAGCACGTCGGCAATGCTGCTGTCCGCAAGGAACCGGGCACCCCAGGCTTTATGCTGTGCGCTTCCGGAGATATCCTCGCCCTTGTCCTCGGCATAGCCGTCGTAATCGTACGTTTGCGGCTGTGTGAAGTTGATCATGCCGGGGAAGTCGTGCGGCACGCGGGAGACGTCCTGCCAGCCGTGTGCTTCCAGCGACTCCAGTATTTCGGCAACATCCTCGTCGGTGAAAGCCACCGGAGTTTGACGGGATACCGCTAGCGTTTCGGGGGCTTCAAAGCTTTCGGCCAGCCCATCCGCCAGCGAGAGGTTGGACAGCAGTATGATATTTCCGCTGTCGTCGCCGCCTGCGGGCGCTTCGCTGGCGATTGGCAAAGCCCCTTCGGGCGCGGGTGCCTTGGGGGCAGGGGGCAGGAAAACAATCAGCGCCGCCGCGGTGACAGCCAAGGCTGCCGCTGCGCCCATTGCGATGCGCCAAACGTATTTGTTTTTCATGGCTTCCTCTTTTCTTGCCTGCTTCACCTGAGCCAGCAGGCTGTCCAGTACGGGCTTTCTGCGATGCTGGGGCAGGCGGATATGCTCAAGGGAGGCGATGATACGATCATTCTTCATAGTCCTTCCTCCTCCAGCATGTCTTTGAGCAGCGCGCGGCCCTTATGCAGATATCCCCATATCGAGTTTTCCGACTTGCCCAGCGCTTGGCCGATCTCTCTGGCGGAATACCCTTCGTAGTAAAACATGTACACCGCGGTTTTAACAGGCGGCGGCAAGGCCATCACGCACTGCGCTGTTTCGTCGATATCTAAGGAGGCGGCGGACGCTTCCGCCAGCTCGCTGTGAACGTTGACGCGCCTTTTCCACGCGGAGCGGAGCATATCGCGGCACACGTTGGACGCGGTCACGATGAGCCATGCCTTCTCGTGCTCGACGTCCCTGAAGCGTTTGCTGTCCTGCAGCAGCTTCACAAACGTCATCTGCAGCGCATCCTCGATGTCCATCACCCGGCCCCGGAGGAACAGGAAACAGACGCGGTACACGGTATCCGCATGGCACTCATATAAACGCGTGATGTCATGGTTTATCCGCAGACGCCTGCCCTCCTTGTTCCAGTCGATCATTACTAACACCAGTAACACGATTCAAAGCCCCGATTCCTTAACGGGCTGCCAAAAAAAGCATATCATAATTCGAAACATATGCCAACGTTTTCCATGATGCATGTCGGTATGTCGGAATACAAGGCTGTCCGTTGCCGGGCAGAGGTGTTATAATGACGGTATCAACTTGAGGGGTAAACCATGAAGTATCTGTTTCAGGCAGCGGTGATCATGCTGGTGACGCTCGCGGGCGAGCTGCTGCGCCTGCTCATTCCGCTGCCGGTTCCGGCCAGCATATACGGCCTTATTATCATGCTGACGTGCCTGAAGCTGCGCGCGATACGCTTGGAGCAGGTGGAGGGCGCAGGCAGCTTTCTGTTGGATATCATGCCGGTCTTGTTCATACCGGCGGCAGTGGGACTTATCGTGACGTGGGGGCAGCTGCAGGCTATGCTGGTGCCGTTTCTTGTGATTACTGTCGCTACGACGTTCATCGTGATGGGCGTCACCGGTTGGACGGCGCAGCTGGCGATGAAAAAGGATAAGCGTGAACGCTCATGAAGGACGCTTTTGTTAATTCGATATATTTTGGCATCGTGCTGAGCCTGGGCAGCTATGCGCTGGGCGTCTGGCTGAAGAAAAAGCTAAAGTGGAGCCTGGTCAATCCGCTGCTCGTCTCCGTCATCGTGATTATCGGCGTACTGCTGTTGACGGGCATCAGCTATGAGAGCTTCAATGCGGGGGGACAGTATATCTCCTATCTGCTGACGCCGGCGACGGTGTGTCTTGCGGTACCGCTGTACAAGCAGCTGCATCTGCTTAAAGAGTACAAAAAGGCTGTGATATTCGGCATACTGGCGGGGACGCTCGCCAGCCTGGGCAGTGTGCTTGGTCTGTCAGTGCTGTTTGGGCTGACGCATGAGCAATACGTGACGCTGCTGCCCAAGTCCATTACCACGGCGATCGGCATCGGCGTGTCACAGGAGCTGGGCGGCGTGTATGCCATCACCGTGGCGTCCATCATACTGACGGGACTGCTGGGCAACGTGGCGGCCCAAGGCTTCTGCCGTCTGCTGCGCATCAAAGACCCAGTGGCACAGGGGCTGGCGATCGGGACGTCATCCCACGCGCTGGGTACGGCCAAAGCGCTGGAAATCGGGGAGGGGCAGGGCGCGATGAGCAGCCTTGCCATCGTGGTGGCCGGTCTGCTGACGGTGGTGGGGGCGTCGGTATTCGCGATGCTTTGGTAGTTGCGGTGATGTGCTTCCTAATTATAAATTTTAATATGATTATCAAAGGGATTCCCAAGGGACGCGTCCCTTGGGCAGTGGTTTGGAGGCGGCGCCTCCAAGGTCTTTGACTCTTATCTGTATCAGGAGGTGCATTCCATGTGCGATACGATGTGCGCGACGCCCGCATATACGGGCGGTGACATGCTGTTTGCCAAGAACAGCGACAGGAGCCCCAATGAGCCGCATCTGGTGGTGCGCGTTCCGGCGGCGGATTATCCAGCGGGCAGCACGATGAAGCTGACGTATATCACGATACCGCAGGTGGCGCACACGCTGGAAACAGTGCTGTGCAAGCCGTCGTGGATATGGGGCGCAGAGATGGGCGTCAACGAAGCGGGGGTGGCCATCGGTAACGAGGCGGTGTTCACGCGCGTAAAACGCGGGCCCGACGCGCTGACCGGCATGGACCTGCTGCGGCTGGCGCTGGAGCGCTGCGAGTCAGCGAAGGCCGCGCTGGGGCTGATGACCGGGCTGCTGGAGCAGTACGGGCAAGGCGGCAACTGCGGCTTCGACCACGACTTCCGCTATGACAACGGCTTTCTGATCGCAGACCCGAAAGAAGCATACGTGATGGAGACCTCCGGGCGGCGGTGGGCGGCGGTGCGGGTGGACGGCTTCCGCGCGATTTCCAACCGACTGACGATTGGCACGGAACACACGATGCGCGGCGGCGTGGAAGCGGGCTTCGACTTTGCGAAACGGCTGACGGAGCCGGTGTTCACGCACTTCTCCGGTTCCAAACTGCGGATGGGATCGTCGTGCTCCATCGCGCCCAAAAACGCGGCGGACATGATGGCGGCATTGCGCGCCCACGACCCGCGCGACGCGGAGAAGCTGTTTCCCAAAGGCAGCGTGCGCAGCGTATGCATGCATGCGGGCGGCGTGATTGGCGACCACACCACGGGCAGCCTCGTTGTGCAACTGCGAAAAGACAAACCCATGACACTGTGGGTCACAGGCGCGTCCACGCCATGCATATCCGCGTTCAAGCTGGTGTTCTTCGGTATGGATTCGGGTGCGCCGGTGTTTGCGGATGCGGCGGACGCCAAGCGTTATTGGCTGGAGCGCGAGGCGGTGCATCGCCGCGTGCTGTCCGGACAGATGGATGTGGATGCGCTGCGGGCAAAGCGCGACGCGCTGGAAGCGGACTGGCTGGCAGCGGAACAGGAGCTGATGGCGCAGGGCGCAGACAGTGAAGCGCTGCAGGCTCTGGCCATGCGCGCGGCGGCGGAGGAGCAGGCGCTGATTGAAGCTTTTAAGCCAAGGTCTATGGCTGTTGCGCCCACGCCGTATTGGCGCAAGACGAACGCGGCGCTGGAGAAGTAAGTATAAGGTCGGAGAAAAGGATAATAACCATGTGGAGCGCAACCAAGAAAAAGCTTGAGGGCTTTTTATGCAAATCCTTAAAAAACAGGGTCAGATACTTCTGTACCATGTACAGGCATGCCCAGACGGCTTGGGTCGGGCGGGCATCATTGTCGATGACATTGAAGTGCTGGATTGTTCTGCTCCCAAGTTCGACAGCAAATGGGCTGATCCTTCATTTGTCCGAGTTAGTGACCGCAGTAATAATAAAGCTTACTATCCCTTTGGATACTGGACCCGTGAATGCATAATAACTGGAGAAAGGATCTACAGTACCGAAGCCTTTTTTGCCGCGGTGGATTTTCTCCTTAGTCATCCAATAAGCGAATCACTGAGTCATTATAACGAAATTGTTGTTGGGTTGGCGTTGCTCGACCGTCGAGTGGGTAAGAGGACATTGCAGAATATATCTGCGAATATGAAGGATGCGAGCGAACTTGCACTGCTATTCTATGAACTTCGGTGTAAAGCAGAATATGCTTAGATTGAGCTGGTCTCACAGAACCACAATTCTCGTAAAAATCTCTTTGGAGCTCACAGCTTTACCTTCTTTTGCAGCAGCATGGTGACGCCGATCACCCTTTCCGCGAGATTGTCATACTCGTCGCGCTGGTTCTGCACGTAGTGTTCAAACATAATCCGATGCTGCGGATACGCTTTGATCAGCTCCTGTGCGCGTTGGCTGATGCATTCAAAATCGCGGTCGTCGTTCGGGCGGTCTTCCGCCGGACTGTAAGCGATCAAATTAAGCGCCGCCTTTGCAAACAGCACCTGCCATTCGTCAAACGTTGGGTATTCGCCGTCAAACAGCAGCGTGCTGTCGTCATCCGCCAGACGGTAGCCGTCGTCGAGCAATATGTACCCGCCCGGCTTGATGACGGACGTGAGAGCGCTCAGCGTTTCCGGTCGGTCGCCCAGCACGTCGCCCACCGCGCCGAATATCACCAGACCGTAATAACGTTCGGTTTTTACGGCGTGTTTTATATCACCCGCGTCGAATTCACACAGTTCGTCCACTCCAAGCTCGATGGATTTTTTATTGGCTTCGCGAATAAAGTCACCGATCAGGTCGATACCCTTGCAGCGGATGCCCAGCGCTTTCGCGAGCGTAACGGATACCGCACCTTTGCCGCAGCCCAGATCCAGCGCGGTGAAGCCCGCGGTAATCGGAACATGCTGCTCAAGCAGCACAAGCATCTCCTGACCCGAACTGCCGAGTTCCCAGAGGTCCTGCAGCAGGAAGGGGAGGAAGGGGATAATATCCGTGGTATCCGCGGTAAGCGATTTCGCCAGCTTCTTTTCGGTTTCGCTGTCTATCATTTATTCTGTCGCTTTCGGGCCGCAGCGATCTGCCGATTCTCTTCCACGCGCCAGCGCGTGATCTCCTTCACCAGTTCCAGCGGCAGAGGCCCGTTAAAGGGGAACTGTATCGTGCCCTTGGATGTTTTATACGCCGTCAGCCTGTCCGCGAAGGCTTCCACACCGCTGGGGCCGGGGAAGAAGCCGATGTGGTTTTTGAACGCCGCGAAGTCCACCACGTTGCCCTGCTGGTGGAACGTGGGCATCTGGTAGCTGATCTTCTCCGCAGCTTCGGGCGCGGCCTCAAGGATGGCACTGCGCATGGCCTGAAGCCTGTCCTGCACGTCGGCAGGAAACAGCGCGATATATTCGTCGATGGTGGCAAACGTATTCTCAGCCATGGTGCAGACTCCTCATATGGGAGCGGATGCTTGTCCGCCCTTTTCTCACATTGTAACATAAATCCCGGATGCTGATAAAGCCCTGTGTCAGGGACAGCGGGGTTCGGCATGAAACCACTCCTCCAGCGGCTCAGGACCGGCCAGCACGTCACGCCCCACATGCAGCACGCCGTCGGCACGTACCTTGACGCACCATTTGACGAGTGTGATGCTGCCATCCGTGATCTCAATGGCGGTGATGCAGCCGGGGTGGACGCAGCTGCCATCGTTGAAGTACGGCGGCGCGCCTTTGTCGGGGAAGACGGGCCGGTGTGTGTGTCCCGCAACCAGCATCCGCCGGTTCTCGCAGACCCAATTAACAAGCAGCCTCTCCGTCCGCTCGCGCCGGATATAGTTCTTGGCTGCGCTGGTGGGGTCGCTGATGCCAAAGACTTCAAGCGGCCGCCACAGATGCCGCACCAGAAAGCGGGCCAGCCGCCACCACGTGCTGTTGAGCGCGTCCACCTGATGGCCGTGCACCAGCAGTATGTCGCCGCCGCGGAACACAAGGCGGATTGCTGGATACGTTTTGAGCAGCTGGAACCGCGTGATGAGCCGCGCGCGCTGCGGCGTTCGGCGCGGGGCAGGCTCGTAGCGGCTGTTGGTGCGCTCGATGTCGTGGTTGCCCGTCAGTGCATAGAAACGTCCATCAGCCAAGAAAAGTGACAGGCGCTCGAATACCTCGGGGTGCGCGTCAATGATGCTGGCGAGCGACCGGTTCTCCCAAAGCTCGTCGCCGTCTCCCAGCTCAATGTATGTATACTTCTCCGCATCGTAGTGCTGCAGCGCGGCGAGGTAGACGTTGCGGTTGCGGAAGAACGAGTCGGCGCGGCTGCCATCGCCCCGGTGGCAGTCGCTCATCAGCACGATGCGCGCATTGTCGCCGCAGTCCAGCACCTTTGCATTTCCCTGTAATCCGGACAGACGTTTGAGGTAATCCATGGAACCCTCCGTAGTGGATGACCTAGCATAGCATACCTTCTGTATAATCATATTCATCAATAGGATTATTGTACCCGACCGGACATTCGGGATATTTTTTGTTTGGAGAACTTGACAAACACATACAAGTATAGTATTGTACTAGTACAAAACTATACTATAGCATGGAGGAATTATCACATTGCTGTCTCATATCACTGTTTTAATACTTGGAATTATTGAGGAAAAACCGGTGAACCCCTACGAGATAAAAAAGCTGCTTGACAGAATCCAGATAAGAAAATGGATGCCGGTAGCCGTGTCATCAGTATATGGCACGGTTAGGGAGCTAAGCAGAAAAGGATATTGCGAGGGGATGCCCGAAAAGGATGGGAACATGCCTGAAAAGACTGTATATACCATCACCGAAGCCGGGAGAACTGCGCTCCATCAATCACTTCGTGAATATATGGGGAGCACAGACCTAGATCGAAAGAAGTTTCAAGTATCAGCGTTACTACTCTGCCATATTGAACGGACAGAAGCTATTGGCATATTGAAAGAGAAATGTGCAATGCTGACGGAAACAGCTGCCCGCTTGGACAGTATGGCAAAAAATATGCGTGGTAGGGTGCCATATACCGGGCAAGCTATGGTTACACATGAACTGGCGTATACTCGCGCCGAAAAGGAATCGACAAACCTACTGCTTGAAGGAATCGAGCAGGATGAAAAGTGGGACTATTTTGTGTCGAAAGACCTTAATTCATAAGAAAGTCGGGGAACTATCAAATGGATAAAACAATCATACTGAACTATATCCAGTCAGTGGCGGGAAAATACCCTGTTCTCAGTATCGCATTGCATGTCATGGTCATTGCATTGACGATTCTGTTCTTTATTCCCGCATTTAAACAGAAGCGCTTCGTATATAACGGGGCATTGTCGGTACTCTTTACTTCTGTTGCCGTTATTGCCTGCATCAACGACAACCCTTTTAACGGAGGTGTTTTTGTTATCCTGCTTGGTTTTGTAATTGTCGAGTTTTTCCGGCGCAGAAACGAGATTGTAACTGTCTCTTTCAGTCGGCACACGTGGGGCACGAATGTTAAAAATGCGCTTTGTCTTGCATTTATCTTTTTGGGATTGTTGTATCCGCATTTTGTGAATGTAAGCCCAATATTGTTTATTTTTCTCTCCCCATTTGGCATCATTCCCTGTCCAACGCTAACAGTTACTATGGGGTTGCTTAACCTCTTTTATCCAAGGGTGAGCAAAGGAGTTTACACGGCTACAACGCTGATGGCCTTGTTCTATGGTATCACAGGCGTATTCTTGCTGCAGGTATATATGGACATTCCGCTCATGTTGATCGCGGTGTATTCGCTCTACAACTTAAGATTTCTTTTTAAGAAACGTACAATTACAAAGCCAATTATGGCATGAGAATACAAACACGGGATGTCCGGCACATGGAATGACGCAACCAAATCTATACGTCAGGTACTCAAATCACAAGTCGCAACAGCATCAGATTGTCTCCTGCTACCATCATTCGTAGCAAGGTTCCATGTTGTGCGCGGGGCAGAAGAGGGTTAGGTTTTGGAGCATAAGCAGTATCAGCAAACATAAAAAGCGCCCGCTTCGCAGCTGGCGCTTTTCCTGCCTCTATAACATCTCCCAGATAATATCTACTTATTCTTGTCGCGCTCGCGCAGTTCCACGCGACGGATCTTGCCGCTGATGGTCTTGGGCAGCTCGGTGACGAACTCGATCACGCGCGGGTATTTATACGGCGCGGTTACCTTCTTCACGTGCTCCTGCAGCTCCTTGGCCAGCTCGTCGGAGGCCTCCCAGCCCTTGGCGAGCACGATGGTGGCTTTGACCACCTGCCCGCGGTCCGGGTGCGGCACGCCAGTGATGGCCGTCTCCAGCACGGCGGGATGCTCCATTAGCGCGCTCTCCACCTCAAACGGCCCGATGCGGTAGCCGGACGACTTGATCACGTCATCGGTGCGGCCCACGTACCAGTAATAACCGTCCTCGTCCTTCCACGCCACGTCGCCCGTGTGATACATGCCGTCGTGCCAGACGCGGCTGGTCAGCTCCTCATCACGGTAATAGCCGAGGAACATGCCGGGGTTTGTGCCGTTGTCGGTGCGCACCACGATTTCACCCGTCTCGCCCCAGTTGCACGGCTCGCCCGCTTCGTTGACGATGTCCACGTCGAACAGCGGCGAGGGCTTGCCCATGGAGCCCGGCTTGGGCGTCATCCAGATGTACGTGCCCACGGTCACGGTCAGCTCCGTCTGGCCGTATATCTCATACAGCTTGAGGCCGGTGGCCTTCTCGAACTGGAGGAACACTTCGGGATTGAGCGGCTCGCCCGCAGTGGACGCCCATTTCATGTGCGAGAAATCGTACTTGCTGAGGTCTTCTTTGATGAAGTAGCGGTATACGGTGGGCGGCGCGCAGAACGTCGTCACCTTGTGCTCGCAGATGGCCTTGAGCATCTCGGCGGGCGTGAACTTTTCGTGGTCGTACACGAATATGGCTGTTTCCGCCAGCCACTGGCCGTACAGTTTGCCCCATACCGACTTCGCCCAGCCTGTCTCGGACACCGTGAGGTGCATGCCGTCCGGGTCGCAGTTGTGCCAGAACACCGCGGTGGGAATGTGGCCCAGCGGATAGGTGAACGAGTGCGCCACCATTTTGGGCATGCCGGTGGTGCCGGATGTGAAGTACAGCAGCATCATGTCGCCGTTGTCCGGCTGATCTTCGGGTGCGGGACGGACGAATGTGTCGCTCGCTTCTTCCACGCCCTTGTCGTAGTTGAGCCAGCCCTCGCGGTCACCGCAGAGCAGCTTGAGCTGAAGCGTCGGCATATCCTTGGCGGAGTCAATACGCGCCTTGATGTCGCCGGAATCGGTACAGATGATGGCTTTCACGCCCGCGGCGTTCACGCGGTAGGTGATGTCCTTTTCGGTCAGCAGGTGAGTGGCGGGTATCGTGACCGCGCCCAGCTTGTGCAGCGCCATGATAGTGAACCAGAACTGCCAGTCGCGCTTTAAGACGATCATCACCATGTCGCCCTTGCTGATGCCGAGGGAGGACAAGTAGTTCGCCGCTTTGTCGGACAGGCGCTTCATCTCAGCGAAGCTGGTGACGCGCTTTGCGCCCTGGTCGTTCGTCCAGTACAACGCCGTCTTGTCCGGCTTGGTTGCCGCCAGTTCGTCCAGCACATCGAAAGCGAAGTTGAAGCGCTCCGGTACGGTGATCTTGAAATTCTGGTGAAAATCTTCGTAGGATGTAAAGTCTGCCTGTGCGTATTTCTCGAATATCCTCATATGTGCCCCCTTATTTTGCGATCACGGCGAGGAATCGGCACGGGCCGCCCTCCGCTTGCATCGAGTGTTTGTGCTTGGCGTCGTAATACACCGCGTCGCCCGCCTGCATTTTGAGCGCTTGGTTATCGATGTACAGTGTCAACGTGCCCTCCAGCACATAGTTGAACTCATGGCCTTCGTGCGTGTTCATATGTGTGCGCGCATCCACAGTGCTGGGTTCTACTGTCACCACGAACGGCTCCATCTTCTTGTTTTTGAATATGGGGGCGAGGTGTTCATACTTGTATTCCTTGCGGCGCTCCAGCTTGAGTCCCGAGCCGCTTTTAACGAACGAGCACACGGAAAGCCGCGGCGATACACCTGTCATCAGATCCACGATGTCCACGCCCAGTCGGCCCGCCGCTGAATAGAGGAACGAGAAAGAAAAATCGTTCTTGCCCGTTTCGTATTCGAGGTATGCCGCCTCGTCCATTCCGACCGCCGCTGCCATTTCGGCTGCCGGTACGTCCATGATCTCCCGCAGCGCCTTTAAACGCTCGGCGATAAGCATCAGCCTTTCATCCATCACATTTCCACTCCTTTGTGTTCGTATTTTCCCAAATAAAAAAACTCCGCCCTCCTATGGGACGAAGCATACTTCGCGGCACCACCCAATTTGGCCGTCAATCCGGCCCTCCTCAACCAAGGCTCCTGTAAGCCCGCTGCGTATAACGGTGCAGTCGCCGTCCGGCTCCTACCTGTCGGAGCCGCCACTCGGAAGTGATGCAAAACGCGCTGCCGCCGCTCCGTTTCCACCCTCCGGAGCTCTCTTTGGATGGCTCATGCGCGCCACGTCTTCGTCGTCGCGTTTGTGAATAATTATTGAAATACTAACATGGCTATAACCGGTTGTCAATCAAAACAAAACCTTTAAGCTTTGACTTGCAGGCTCGGGCATTACTTCAGCTTTCCGCCCGTGCCCCAGCTGTTCATCTCAAATATATTCAAATACAAGTCCTGCGGCTTAATGCCCAGCAGCTGTTCCATCGCCGCAAATACCGCCTCGGTCATGGCTTCTTTGCTGGCCTGCTCGGCAGGGCCGAACAGCCGCACCTCAATGAAGCCGCCGTCGATGGGTTTTCCGTCCTTGTATATGGTGCGTTTGTCCGCGATGTCAACCATCGTCACCGCTTCGGTCTTGCCGGGGATCAGCGTGATCAGTTCACCGAGTTTAGCTTTGAGCTGCTCCTTTTGCGGGTCTTTGAGTGCTTGGGATACGTTTACCTGAATGAATGGCATAGCTCTCTCCTGTTGGCTTAATATATGGATTATACAGCCTTTCGGTATCTAAAACAATAATGAAGGGAATTTGTATCAGTTGAAAAACAGTGCACAATAAAAGATATGGAGGTGAACTGAATGCGAAAGTTGATGATCATTGTTATTTGTGTGATGATGCTGGCAGCCTGCCAGCAGGACAAAAGCGAACCTGCGGCAACTCCGGCAGCGGCAATTCCGGAAACGGCAATTCCCGAAGCGGCAGCCGTGTGGGAGGAGCCGGCAGCGCCCACGGACGCAATCTCGGCGCCTGCATCCCCGTCTCACCCGGCTCAGCCTGACAGGACATCATGGGCAAGCATCTCCGAGATGGTGGTGCGGCCGGATAACTGGCAACAGATCGTGCAGAACAGCGTATTTGCGCTGGGCGAAAAGCAACTGGCGGGCAGCTGGGAGGACGTGGGAGGACCGGTGGAGTATTATGCGATGGATTGGGGCTCATACCCATCGATAGACGGTTCCACGGTCTGCGTGCCGCTGGCTGCTGAGTGTGCACGGCAGCATCTGGGCATGGCGGATGACGACATTCCGGGATTCGTCTGCTTTTCCACCACACACTACGCTTACGAGAATCTAATTGGCCGGATGTGCGTCTATCCGTGGATAACGTCACAGGATACGGCGATGGCTGAACGGCCTGTTGACCTGCTGCTCGCCACACAGCCGTCGGAAGATGAAATTGCGTTGGCTAACGAACAGGGTGTCGGGCTGGTTACAGAACCGGTCTGCCGCGACGCGTTTGTGTTTATCACTCATAAGGACAACCCGGTCGACAGCCTGACGGCAGATCAGATCCGCGGTATTTACACAGGTGAGATCAAAAACTGGTCTCAGGTGGGCGGTGAGGAAATGCCAATCGTCGCATATCAGCGCGATGAAAACTCCGGCAGCCAGACGGCGATGGATAAGCAGGTGATGAAAGGCCGGGTGATGATCAAGCCTGAAGCGGCGCAGGTGGCGGGCGACATGGGCGAGCTCATCGACTCAGTGGCCGAATACCGCAACGGTACGGGAAGCATCGGATATACGTTCAGGTTCTATCTTGAGACACTATATAAGAATGATGATATCAAGATGCTGCGGGTTGACGGCATTGCACCGGACGATGCGGGCATCAAAAGCGGAGCCTATCCGTTTGCAACCTGCTACTTCGGCGTAATCCGCGCCGGAGAGGAGAAGGGGCGGGGCGGGCTTTTTCTCGCGTGGTTGCTGTCGGATGAGGGACAGCGCTGTGTGCAACAGGCAGGCTATTGCCCTCTTTAGTTCGGGGCGTGGTTCGGGTATTGCTTGCTGGGGGCCGCCTTGTGCAGCCCGCGGGCGCGCCCGGCGACTAACACCACCAGAGGCAGCAGAAACTCAAAAACAAGCCAAACGAGAACCAGTTGCTCACGGACAAGGGAAACCCGGGCGACGGAAGAGTGGTACGAATAGAGTGTGGAATGAACGATTATCATGGCTCCTGTTATCAGCACCAGCGGATGATATGATTTCAGCCGGAAAAGCTGTGCGATAGCCAGCACGGAGATATAGTAAAGAAACGCGATTTTGAAAAACAACAGTATGATGAGGATGATCGCAAACAGAACCTCCAGGCGGTTAATTGATCCGCCAATATTGACCATCCGCAGCATTTCAAAAGGTGGCTGGGGGAACATATGCCCGACACTGCCCAGTACCGCATTGTTCTGCAGAACGACATAAAGCAGCGATGTACTGCCAAGCAGAAAACCGCCCAGCAAATAGGCTCCTTTATGGTTCTTTCCACGGGAAATGTACGGTGTGATCATCAGGAACGCGAGCAGTTCACCAAACGGCACCGCCACAAGGATGTTGACGCTTTGTACGTATTGTTTTACAGGCTGCATTAACATCGGAAGGAAGTTATTATAATCCGCGATATTATATGTAAAGACAATGACCAATGCAATCAGGGTAAAAGCCATTATAACAAATAAAGCCGCATATCTGGTGACAACTTTAAGCCCTTTATGAACTGTGTAAGCACACAGTAAAATAAAAATCGTGGCTATGACAAAGACAGGGGTTTCAATAAGCAACGTTTGATGCATAAAAGAACTGAAATTGCTCAGGTTGAGGGATGTAAGCGTCAGGAAAAACCAGATAAAAATTAATGAGGCAGCAGTGCCGGCGAATCTGCCTAGCGAGGCCTGACAGATTTCAATGAGATTCATATCGCGAAAGCTGTGCATGATGGCTTTATATACGAACAATACAGGCAAAGCCGCGACGATTCCCAACAGTACGACAAACCATGAATCCTGTTTGGCGAAAGGTGTGAAAAATGCGGTCAACAGGGTCGAGGATTGTATGAAACACGTCACTGACAGCAGATATTGAAATGTTGTGATGCGTCCGGCTTCAAGTTTCATATAACCCCTCAACTTTCATTGATCTGGGCTTGGAGCTTTTGTGCAGCCCGCGTACGCGCCCTGCGACAAGGAGCACCAGCGGCAGCAACAACTCAAACAGCAGCCAGAATATGGGGAGCACTTCCCGGCCCAGCATAGTACGCTCGACAGTAGATGGGAAGGCGAATGCGGAGTAGACTGTGATCAATGCGCCCATTATCAGCACGAGCGGATGATAGGATTTCAGCTTGAACAGCTGTGCCGTTGCCAGCACAGTCACGTAGTAAAGAAACATAACCTTGAAGATCATTTGCATGATCAGTACGATTGCAAATACAATTTCCATCCGGTTGAGCGCGGAGCCTATGTTGACCATGCGCAGTGTTTCAAATGACGTCTGGGCAGACAGCAGCCCCACGTTGCCCAGCACAGCCGTGTCACGGAGCGTTACGGCCAGTATTGTGATACAGCCCAGCAAAAAACCTCCAAACAGGTAAGCACCCCGGCTTTTCTTCCCGGGCGAGACGTAAGGAGCGATCATCAGAAAAACCACCAGCTCGCCAAAAGGTATGGTGGTCAAAATGTTCATGCTTTGCAGGTATTTGCCGGCCGGCATAGTCAGAATGGGCAAGAAATTATTGAAATTCATGAGTTTCAGCGTAAAAGCAATACCTAAGGCTGTCAGTATATATCCCATGAGTGTAAAGACAGGCACATAGCGCGTGACGACCTTGAGACCCTTTGATACGGCATATGCGCAAAAAAGCATGCAAAAGATGACCGTGACAATGGTAGGCGTTTCCACCAGTATCGTTTGACGAATAAATACGCCAAACGAGCTTAAACTCACGGAGGCAAGTGTGATGAAGAACCATATGAAAAGCAAAGCGGTTATATTTCCGGCTGCGTTTCCAAGTGCGGTCTGACACATCTCAATCAGATTCCTTCCGGGAAACGTATGCATCAGAGCCAAATACACCAGCAGCAGCGGCAGTGCGGCCACGATACCCATCAGCACAACTATCCAGGAGTCCTGCTTGGCGAGCGGCGTGAAGAATGATGTCAGCAGCGATGAGGCCTGAATATAGCTGGCGATTGAGATCATATACTGAAATGCAGTTATGCGGCCCTTTTCAAGTTTCATGCAGTCACCTTCCTTATCATGGTTCCCCGGAAATCAAACCGGTTGGCTTTAAGCGTTTCCCGTATTGAGCTGCGGTTGTTTGTGAAGCCCTCTGGCGCGCCCCACGATCAGTACCAGCAGGGGCAGCAAGAATTCGAACAGCACCCAGGCGATTGGGGCTGTCTGCCGTGAGTACATGGAATGAATCTCGGCGGTGGGGAATACGAAATAAGCGTATGCGACAATAAAAACGGCCAATATCAACACAAGGGGATTGTAGGTCTTCAAATTAAACAGCTGCGCCATCGCCATCACCGACGAGTAGAAGAGTATCATCACTTTGAAGAACAACAGCACCACCAGTACAATGGCAAACAGTATTTCCATACGGTTCAACGAATCTGTGATCCGTATCAGGCGCAGTGTCTCAAACGAGGGCAGCGAAAAGAGGGAACCGGTGCTTCCCAGCACAGCGGTGTCTCGCGCCACCACGGCCAGCATGGAAGCGCTGCCAATTATGAATCCCGCGAAGAGATAGATGCCTTTGGTCTTTTTGCCTTTTGCCACATAGGGCGAAACCATCAAAAAGATGACGAGCTCACCAAAAGGGATGGTCAGCACAATATTGGTTCCCTGAACGTATTTGATCGGCTCCAACGTCAGCATGGGCAGAAAGTTCCGCATATCCATTAAATTGAGCGTCAGCAGGACAGCGAATATAACCAGCAGCACGGACATCAGAACAAAGACAGGCGAATACCGCGTCACGATTTTCAGGCCTTTTATGACGGCATAAACGCTGAGCGCCATACAAACCGAAATGACAACCACAGTGGGTGTCTCCACGAGTATAATCTGGCGGACAAACTGACCGAAGTCCCGCAGGTTCAGAGCGGTCAGTGTCAGGAAAAACCAGATGAATATCAGAGAAACGATAGTTCCTGCAATGCGTCCTAAGGCTGCTTGGGTGATCTCTATCAAATTTTTACCCGGGAAGCTGCGCATGATCGCGGAGAAGACAATCAGCACGGGTATTGCGGCGACCATGCCGAAAATAACCACCAGCCAAGAGTCTTGCCGGGTGATGGGGGCAAAGAAAGCTGAAAGCAGAGCTGACGATTGTATGAAGCACGTCACCGAGAGCATGTATTGAAATGGTGTGATTCGGCCCTTCTCCAGATTCATTGCCCTCTCCCTCAAAAAAACTGACTCTCCGTCATGATAATGGCGGATAGGTCAAGCCGATATTCTTCATCAAATCCCCCAGCATTACAATAGGGCTGCGAAGCAGAGTACCCGAGGCGGTTATCGTGCATATCGCCAATACGCCTGCGAACAGCAGTGTCAGAATAACGGATTGACCTTTCGAACAGTTTTTATAAATCCATTTTAAGTTGAAGTATGATATCAGCCCTATAACAATAATGGTCGCGATGATCATTCGTGTTCCGCAGCCTCCTTTGTCTGATTTATTATGCGCAGGCCGTGAGCCATTCCCGTTACCAGAAAAACGGATTGAAGCGCGCAGGCATCACGGATAACTACCTGAAAGCTAGCAGCCGGGAACTTGAACGGAAACATGCTGATACGTCGCTTTTTCTGTATCATTTACTGTTCTCCCCGCATTGTCAGCGAATCGGAGATCTTTCCGGACTCCAGCAGATTGCCTTTCACAGTCAAATTAAGTGTTGTTTGAGGGTATAGTTTCTTCCAGTCGGTTTTTATCGAACTCCACTCCTTCGGGTGGCTGCGGTTCATCTCGCTGCCTATTCCGAATATGTCGGCATTCATCTTACGTGATGCTTCAAACGCTTCGGTGATAAGCTGTACCATGTGTTTTACACCTGCTTCCTCCAGTATACCGAAGACATCCGGCAACTTTTGTCCGTCGAACCCATTTATTTCTGCGACTGACAACGTGCAGTCAACCGAAATATCCGCTTCCACATGACCGTCCACCAACTTCGTTTTCATCTTCGCGGATGAGTTGCTCATGTAGAGCACTGCTGAGCCCTTGTCCGTTTCTATTTCCAGAAGGCCGCTTTTTATATCGCTTGACCCGATGGCGAACCCCAGCGTCTCATCCTCGTTGAACTGTCCGACCATTTTGTCGGAAACAAACACGGCGCTGCCGTCTATGCTGACCTTGCTGGTTCCGAATTCATCAACTAAACCAAACAGCGGGACCACCAGAGCCGAGGAGGCATCGAGCATCGATGAAGTCACATTGAGCATATTGGCAGCCAGGCGCGGTGATTCTTCGGAGCGATCCTGCATCATCAGCGCGAGAGCCGAAGCTGTAACGGGCTCCTGTATCAGTTTGACCTGAAAGAGGTCGCTGGCCCGGCACTTGGAAATGACCACCCAAACCTCCAGCCGCGTCTCGTGATAACGCAGGAACATATCGAGCAGCGGACGAATACCCAGCTCAGCCTGCTCCTGACTGATTACGATAATCTGATTCTGGTGCAAAAAAAGGTCGCGGTTGTTTTCGAGCCGGATTTGTTCCAAGCCTTCAAGAATGGTTTTGCCCGTTCCGTCCAGCAGAATATAGGGCTCCTCGGGCTCGCCTCCAGAGGGCTTAGTCACTTTGCGGATCTGTACCGTAACGTCATACTCATTGTCTTGTGCAACATCAATACCGACGCCGGCGACTATCGACAATGTATTGAGTTCATGCGCATCCCAGCACCCCCCCTGCAGTAGTCCCGAAACAACGATCATAAAGCACAGCACTGCCGCACGCAATCTATACATTGTTATCACCTCCGGGCGGAGGCATACCGGTTCGCCGACGCGTCATATCTGCGTCCGCGATATCTGCAGGACGCTGCTTCATCATCCATAGCGGCATGCGCACGAAAATATCCTGCTGGTCGTGCGAGAGTGTGATGGCCGTGAAGTAAGGAACACCGAAGGATTTCATTGAAGCGAGATGGATGAGCATCGCCAAGAAGACAATGGCGATACCGTATCCGCCTAAAAATGCTGCCGCAACCATAGAGAACAGCCGAATGAAAGCGGCCGATTCGGTCTGCTCGGGAACCACGAAGCCAGCCACCGCAGTGATGGCGATGGTGATGACCATGGGAGCCCCCACGATGCCGGCGGATACCGCCGCATCACCCATGATCAGCGCGCCCACGATACTGATGGCGGAGCCGACCGGACGCGGCAGTCGTATGCCGGCTTCCCGGAGGATCTCGTATGCGAACACCATGGTCAGCGCCTCGATGAAGGCCGGGAAGGGTGTGCCTTCGCGTGATGCCGCGATGGTGTTGAGCAGCGTCGTGGGGATCAGTTCCTGATGGAATGTGGTGAGCGCAATATAAATCGAAGTTGCAAACGCCGAGATAATGTATGCAACAAACCGGAGAAGACGGGTCATGGATGCGTACAAAGGGCGCACATAGTAATCCTCAGAAGTCTGAAAGCTCTCAATGAACAGCTTGGGGACGGTGAGCACGAACGGCGTGCCGTCCGCAATGATGGCGATACGCCCTTCCAGCATGCGCCCTGCAGCCACGTCCGGCTTTTCGGTATAGGAAACGGTGGGGAAAATCGACATCGGCGAATCTTCAATATACTGTTCCAAATAGCCGGTGTCCAGCACCGAATCGATATTCAGCGCATCCAGCCGTCTCTTCGCCTCCTCCACAACAGTGGGGTTAGCCACGCCCTGAATATAGGCAACACAGACGTTGGTCAGCGTTTTGCGACCAATTATCATGTGGTCCATTCTCAGTTGCGGAGATTTGATGCGCCGGCGAATCAGCGCGGTATTGGTGCGGAAATTCTCCGTGAATCCTTCGCGCGGGCCGCGAACCACCGCTTCACTTTGGGGTTCCGTAACGCCCCGCTTTTCCCAGCCTTTGGTACTGACAATGAGCGCACGGGCTTCTCCGTCAATCATCACGGCGGTATCGCCTGTGAGGCAGCCTGCGATCAGCGCGTCCAGCGAAGCTGTTTCCGTGACGTCGCCGGAGCATAATATGGCGCTTTGCAATTCGCACACTGTCGGGGTCTTTGCGCAGGTTTCCATCAAAGGGCGCATGATGGTGTCCGTGATGGTCTGAGTATCCACCAGCCCGTCCACAAAGAGCAGCGTTCCCCGTGTATTCGCTGTACCAAAGCAAAAATGGTGCATCTTGATATCGGCGCTGTCTCCCAGCGTCTGCTTGATCGCATCAATGTTTTTATCCAGATCCTTTTTCAGCCGTTGTTCCTCTGGAGAAGGCTCCTTTTGAGGCTGCCGCGCACAGGCAAAACGCAGCTTTTTGTACAGAAGTCTGAACATTGTGATCCTTTCAACAGAAACTGTCCATCTTGCAGTCCAAGTCCAAAAAAAGCAATACTGCAATGCTTTGCGGTTATTTTTTCCCCGCAACGTTGAAATAATGCAAAGAATGCCCGAGCGCTGAATATGACCCTTAAACTATGCTGCGACATTTGTGCGCGTCATAAAGCTGTGCTAGAATAAAAACAGGAAAGCAAGGGGGGTCAACTATGCACAAAAAGGTGATGGCGTCTCTGCGCAAAGTGGCGGGGGAACGCGGTGCTTCGGGACTTTCGGCGGCGGCTGTGCGCGGCGGCAAACTGGTGTTTGAAGGAGCGCTGGGTTATCGGGACAGTGCGAGAGGGCTGCCCGCCACGCCGGATACGATATACAGAATGGCGTCCGTCACCAAGCATATATCGGCCATGACGCTGATGACGCTGGTGGACGTAGGCAGAGCGGAACTGGACGCGGATATCAGCAGCTATCTGGGATACAAGGTGCGCAATCCAAGCTGGCCGGAAGTGCCCGTTACATTGCGGCAGCTGATGACACACACCAGCACACTGTCGGAGCGCGGCAGCTATAACCGGATACTGGCCGGGGATATGCCCGCTTTGAAGCTGAGTGAGGTGCTCGTCGCCGGCAGCCCCGGAGATGATCCTGACAACTGGCTGCCCGACAAGCCGGGCACACGGTATGACTACTCCAGCTTTGGTTCGGGTGTGATGGGTACGGTGGCGGAATGCATCACAGGCATCAGGTTTGCGGAACTGGTGAAACAGCGCATATTTGAACCGCTGGGGCTCAAAGACGCCACGCTGGACGCAGACACGCTGGGCGGGCTGGAAGTGGCGGTTCCGGACGCGGCAGGCAGTGCAGAAGATGCGGATTGGCTGAAAAGGTCCTTGGAGAACAAAAAGCGGCTGTGCGCGCTGCCTGTGGGCGAAGCATACCGGTCGGCACAGGGCAACGGCTACATGCGCGCGCGGGATCTGCTGACGGTGACGCAGGCGCTGATGTTTGGCGGTGTATCGGGCGGTGTGCGCGTATTGTCGGAGAATTCCGTGAACGAGATGTGCGCGTTGCAGTTTGATGATGGCCTCATCCGGACGGGACTTAACCTCATGCATTACAGCCATTTGGCCCCGCAGCCGCTGATCGGTCACTACGGGCGGGCGTTTGGAGCGCTGGCGGTTTTCATGTTCGATCCGGTGAAGATAAATGCGGCAGCTGTGCTTTGCAACGGTGCGGATATGCAACCGGACGGAAGTGGTATTATAGGAAATACGCTGTTCTGTACGCAGGCGATGCAAGCCTTATGGGATTCATGCTTTTCTTGAGTTGAACAGTATTTCGCGTAGTGCTTGCGAAACAGCCCGGTTGGCGTTACTATAATATCAAGTATAACGGAAAGGACAAATAAGAGCATGGCACATTTTACCGAAGTGGACGGACGGGATATCGGCGACGTCAGGATCTATGCGCTCAGCACGTGCGGCTGGTGCAAAAAGGCCAAGGCTTTTTTTAATGAGAATAATATCAAATACGCCTATATTGATGTTGACAGAGTAGAGCCCGGAGAGGAAGCTGAGGCAATCCGCCAGCAGCAACTAAAAGCGAATCCGGCCGGTTCATTTCCCACTATCGTGGTAGACAATGTCTGTATTGTTGGCTATGATCTGGACAGGCTGAACGAGCTGACGCGGAGGTAGCCCATGGACGAGCGCGTGCAAAAAAGGCTGGAAGCGCTGAAAAAGGATGCGGCAGCGGGCGGTTACAAGCTGAATTCCGACGAAAGCTTTGTGGCAGACTTGGCCGAAGGGCTGGTGGTCAACAACGATCGATATGGACAGGAGATTTGCCCGTGCCGGCTGGTCGAGGGGCCGCCCGAGGAGAATCTGGACATCGTCTGTCCGTGCGTGTACCGCGACGACGACCTGGCCGATTACGGCGCATGCTTTTGCGCACTGTATGTGACGGATGGCGTACCCACCAAGCAGGTGCCCGAGCGCCGGCCGCCGAGTAAGGAACGCAAAGCGGCTGAGGCGGCAAAACAGAAATCATCCGGCGTACCGGCTGCGGCGCTGAAATACCCGGTGTACCGGTGCACCGTATGCGGTTATCTGTGCGCGAACACAAACCCGCCGCGTGTCTGCCCGGTATGCAAGGCCAAGGCAGAGCGGTTCGAGCGGTTCATGTGATTAGCAAAGCGGGGGTGCGGCAGAAGCTGCGCCCTTTATTGTGCTTATGGAACATTTTAAGCAGGCTGTGCGTCAAAAGGCGGGGAGGTGGTCATATGAAAAGGCTATTGCTGCTGGTTGGCCTGTCGGCGCTGGCGTTGCTGACGGCTTGCGGCATTTCGTTGAATAAGGGTGATTTGGAGCTGACGCCCTATGAAGTGGCGGACTTTGGCGGAGAGGTGTTAATGACGGTGTCTGAGGCCGCAGTAACGCCGAAGACATCTTCGATGACGCTGAATATTGTGAACGCAGCGGACATGGACTGTACCTTCGGTATGGAATATGCGCTGGAGGTATATTTGGACGACGCGTGGTACAAGGTACCGCCCAAGGAGGAGATGTTTTTTATTATGATCGCGCAGATACTAGAGCCGGGCGGTATGGCACAGCTGGAAGCATCGTTGGCGGACGCTTACGGTGTGCTGCCTGAGGGTCAATACCGCTATGTCAAGTCTTTCTCTTTTGAGGGTGGCGGGACATCGGCAGCGGCGGAGTTTAAAATCGTGAAGGAATAGTGGCTGGCGGCAACCGGCATGACAAAAGAAGGCGGCAGGATGTAAGAACTTCCACCGCCTTGTTTTTTTCAGTTACTCCGTTTCGTGTACAGCAGTGGCCGGGTCAGCGCCGCCGCCGTCGTCAGCCGTCAGATATTCGCCGGGACGGAGGACAATATGGCCGGAGGAGTAAGGCTGTCCGTCCACCGTCAGCAGCACGCGCGTCACGCCGTAATAGTGCGCGAATGTGTTGGCGACGCTCTGCAATATCATTTGCTCGTATGCGGCTCCGGCATTCATTTCCTGCTGAAACGCTTTGTTCAGGTCGATGTATACCATACCGTCGTCGTTGAGGTACAGGCTGTTGATCTCGGTGCCCGGGGTGAAAACGCTGCCCAGCGGATCGGGCGGCGTTTCTTTATAGGCCTCCGCCAGCACCTTGCGCGTGATGTCGTTGGTGAAAAAGCCCACTTCTTTGTCGATATGCCCCAGCTTACCGGTGGCTGCGTTCGGATACCAGAACCGGATTGTCTGTATCAGCGGCACGTCCCGTTCTATCTGCGACAGTGCGGAGATAACAGGCCCGCCTTCGGATACATACACCGTTTTGACGAGACCGACTCCCTTGGCATAGTAGTCCATGGCTTTGCCGTACGGACCTTCGGAGGTCACCTCGACGGTACTAAAGCTGCCCGCAGGCGTTTCAACCGGCACATCAATACCGGTCACAGTGCGGATGCGCCCGTCTCCAAGCAGCCAGGAATGGCCGGCTTCCAGCGGCGCTTTGAGCAGTGTTTCCGGTGGGTTCTTTTTCATCTCCAGCATGTTCTGGCGATAATAAATTTCACCCTGGGAGAACACGATCTCAGCTTTATTTTTGTTCATCCGGATAACCCGCACGACGGTCGTACCGCCGGTAATAATCCGCTGCTGCAGATATCCGTCTTTCGTGTAGTCGGTATAAACTTCATACGAAGCGTATTCGTTGCCTTCACCTTGGTAGACAAGACGTGTGTTTTCGTTTGCGGTGAACAAGTCCGCAATGTGCGTATTGTTGCTTGCATTTTCAACTGTGCCTTCAGGCTTTGCGACATTGGCCGAACAGGCAGCAAACAGCAGGGCCGCTGCGATAGCCAACACAATACACAGCTTTTTCATTGCTCATCACCTCGGTATAAATATAGTTGCAGTTGGTTAAGCGTATGACAGCAGCAAATAATGGGGTGGTTTTACCAAGGGTGCGATGGTATAATGTCGGCAAACAGGACAAGGAGCTTTATGGCAGTATGGCATTCAACAAGATAAAGAAAATACCGACGGCGGAAGAGATCAAACAGGAGCTGCCGCTGCCTGAAGAGCTGGCCCGTATCAAACGGCGCCGCGATGACGAGCTGTGCGCCATTTTCAGCGGAACGGACAGCCGGTTCATGCTTGTGATCGGTCCCTGTTCCGCGGATAGCGAGGCGCCGGTCATGGAGTATCTGAGCCGTCTGGCGCATGTTCAGGCGCGTGTGAAGGATACTTTGGTGCTGGTACCGCGCATTTATACCAACAAACCGCGCACAACGGGCGAAGGCTACAAAGGTATGGCGCACCAGCCCAATCCGGAGAAAGCCGCGGATTTGAGCACCGGCATCATTGCGATCCGGCGGCTGCACATCCGTGCGCTGGCGGAGTACGGTCTGCCCGCAGCGGACGAAATGCTGTATCCGGAGAATTTCGCTTACCTGTCGGATGTTCTGGGTTACCATGCGGTGGGCGCTCGTTCGGTGGAGAACCAACTGCACCGTCTGACCGCCAGTGGTATCGATGCGCCGGTGGGCATGAAGAACCCCACTGGCGGCGACATATCGGTGATGCTGAACGCGATATACGCGGCACAGCTGCCGCACCGTTTTATCTACAGCGGTTGGGAGGTGGAGACGCCAGGCAACCCGCATGCCCACGCCGTACTGCGCGGTGCGGTGGACTCGGGCGGGCAGTGCATCCCCAACTACCATTATGAAAATCTGATCGGCCTGGCGGAGGCATATATCGAAATGGGCCTGAAAAACCCTGCTATCGTGGTGGATACCAACCACGCCAACTCGCAGAAGCGCTTTGAGGAGCAGCCGCGAATCGCGCGCGAAGTCTTGTACAGCCGCCGCTACGACAGCACGCTCACCCGCATAGTGAAGGGGCTGATGATCGAAAGCTATCTGCTGCCAGGGCGGCAGGATATCGGCGGCGCACCTGGCTGCTCCATCACTGACCCGTGCTTGGGTTGGGAGGAGACCGAGCGGCTGATACTGGATATCGCCGAGCGGGTATAGCCAAATATTATCGACGACAGCAACAGCAATTAAGCTGCTCAATATTTTACTTCAAGGAGAGACGAATGGCTTTATACACGATGAAAGAGCTGCTCGTTGTCGCCTAGCAGAGGCGGTATGGCATCGTCTATTTCAATGCACACAATTAGGAAATGATTCGCGCCTGTGTAGACGTGGCGGGGGAACTGAGCGCACCGGTGGTCATCGGCACGGCGGATGAGTTGCCGCCATATGCGGGATTCGAAACGATCGCGCCCATGCTGCTGCAGGCGGCGCAAAGCGCCAAGGTGCCCGTCGCCGTCCATTTAGACCATTCCTATTGCTTCGACACGGTAATGCGCGCACTGCGCTGCGGCTTCGGTTCTGTGATGTATGACGGGTTGCGGGCGACGTATGAGGAGAACGTGCGCAATTCCACCGAAATCGCGCGGGTAGCGCACGCGATGGGCGCGGGGCTGGAGTGCGAGCTGGGCTGCGTGGGCGGTCTGTCGGACGGCGGCAGCTACGTGGACGAGAACATCTACACCGACCTGGACATGGCCTCCTCTTTTGTAGAGCTGACAGCCGCGGACTTTCTGGCGGTTTCCATCGGAACGGTGCACGGCGTGTATGCCAGCAAGCCCCGTCTCGATCTGAAACGGCTGGCGGCCATACGGCAGCGGGTGGACGTGCCGCTGGTGCTGCACGGCGGTTCCGGGCTCTGCGACGACGACTTCCGCGCTACAATAGCGGGCGGTATCTGCAAGATCAACGTGTATACGGACATCATTCTGGCTGCAAAGCGGGCGATCACTGACAATCTGGAGCTGGGATATTTTTCGGATATACTCATGGCGACAGAGGACGCTATGCGCGAGGAGGTCAAGAAGAAGCTCATCGTGTTTGGCAGCCAGGGCAGGGTATGAAACGCTTAATATCAGCCGCTTCCTTCCGGAGGCGGTTTTCGTTGGGATATGTGAGTACAACTCTGCTTTATGTCCGAAACATATAGCCATAGCCCCATACCGTCTCAATGTATTTGTGATAGGGGCGTATGCTCTCGCGTAGGGATTTGATATGCGTGTCTACCGTGCGGTCGGTGCCGAAAAAATCCTCGCCCCAAACTGCGCTCAGTATAACCTCGCGTGACAGTGCGCGGTTGGGGTTTTGCGCCAGATATAACAGCAGGTTGTATTCACGCGGGGTCAGCGTAACCGTCTCGCTGTCCTTGTAAACCATACGGGATATCGTATCGATACAGAGCCCGTCGTATATGATGCGGCGCGGTGTATAATCTGTGTTGTGCAGGCTGTGACGCAGCATTACATGAATGCGAGCCATCAACTCCTTGTGGGAAAAGGGCTTGTATACGAAATCATCGATGCCGATATCGAAGAAGGATAGCGTCTCATCTTCGTTTTTATTCGCTGACAGCATGATAATCGGCAGTTCGGAAGCCTTTCTGACCTGACGGCAAACGTGCCATGCGTCCAGCTCGGGCAGGCGCGTTTCCATAATAACGATACTGTAATCGTTGCGGCGGAACATTTTAAGCGCAGCAATTCCATTGGAAGCTTCATCTGTGATGAAACCCTCCAACCCGGCATGTGATTTAACAAGCCCTCTGGTTTCTGAATCCGGATCGATAATCAGCAAACGCACTTCATTCATGATCCAGCCTCATTGCAAATAATTATTTCATTGTCTTAGTTCCTGATGGATGTGAGCGGTTTAATTACATATTTTTATACTATCGGATAAATTGCGTAATTGCAAGCTTGATAACATATTTCTCAAAATGTGATCGAATTGTGATGAACAATTAAAAAAAACTACCATTTAAACTGTAACCAACACATTATCCATTTTAAATTGTGACAGAACTTCATTTTTCCATCACATTCGTTTGTTAAAATTATAACAAGGAAATCTCAGATCATATTTTTTCAGCACCGATAACTTCAATTTATATGCGAATCAGGAGGGTTATGATGAGTACCAAAACTGTTTCGGAACCGCATTGCGCGGGATGTGGAGGGGGTAAATTTGACGAAATCGCCAATGTTATTGACCTCTACAAGGGCAAGGAGGGCAGCCTGATACAGGTGCTTCATCTTGCGCAGGAGATCTACGGATATCTGCCGCTGGATCTTCAGACGTACATCGCGAACGAGATGGAAATCCCCGTTTCCGAGGTGTCCGGCGTGGTCACATTCTATTCCTTTTTTTCCACCAAGCCGAGGGGTAAGCACACCATCCGCGTCTGCATGGGCACGGCTTGTTATGTGAGAGGCGGTAAGAAGATCGTGGAGAGCCTGAAGGATAAGCTGAATGTGGAGATCGGCAGTACGACGGAGGATGGCCGGTTTACATTCGAAGTGGCACGCTGTATCGGTGCCTGCGGGCTGGCTCCGGCCATGATGATCGACGATACTGTCTACAAGCAGGTCAACGTCAACAGGCTGGGTGCGATACTAGCTAAATACGAGAACGACTAAAGGGGGTGAGCATATGAAATCTGTCAAAGTTATATCCATAGATCAGCTGAACGAGATTAAAAAGAAATATGAAGAAGAGCAGTCAAATTACCTGTACAGGGTGTATGTTTGTGCCGGTGCAGGATGCGTATCGTCCAGTTGCGGCGCAGTACGGGATGCTGTTGTCAGTGAGCTAGAGCGCGTCGGGCTGAAAGAAAAGGTATGCGTTTACGAAACAGGCTGCATGGGCACCTGTGCTGTGGGGCCGGTGATGCTGGTGCTGCCGGATCGCGTATTCTACACCGAGCTGGACGAAAAAAAGGCACGTGAGATCGTGAGGACGCATCTGGTCAAAGGAACGGTGATCGAGGACTATACATTCTTCGACCATTCGCTGTCCAAACGCGTCCCAGTGATCGACGACATCGGTTTCTTTAAGCATCAGGTGAAGATCGCGCTGCGCAACTGCGGTTCCATCGAATACGGCAGCATACAGGCTTATATCGCAAACGGCGGATATGAAGCGGCTTATAAAGCACTGAACGGCATGAAGCCCGAGCAGGTGGTGGCCGAGATGAAGACCTCCGGCCTCAAAGGACGCGGCGGTGCAGGCTTCCCCACAGGCGTCAAGTGGGATGCGGCGATGAAGCAGCCGGGCAGTCAGAAATATATCGTGTGCAATGCAGACGAGGGCGACCCGGGCGCGTTCATGGACCGCAGCATCATCGAGGGCGATCCGCACACCGTGATCGAAGGCATGCTGATCGGCGGTTATGCGATCGGCGCCAATATTGGTTACATATACGTCCGTGCCGAATATCCGATTGCTGTGGAACGCATGACTGCGGCGCTGAAGGAAGCGCGCGAATGGGGGGTGCTGGGCAAGGATATATTCGGTAGCGGCTTTGACTTCGATATCGAAATACGCATCGGTGCGGGCGCGTTCGTATGCGGCGAGGAAACGGCGCTGATGGCGTCCATCGAAGGTCAGCGCGGCGAGCCCAAGCAGAAGCCGCCGTTCCCTTTCCAAAGCGGCCTGTTCGGCAAACCGACGATTATCAATAACGTGGAAACATATGCGAGCGTCCCTGTTATCATTTCAAAGGGCGGGGAGTGGTACGCGCAGTACGGCACACAGCAGAGCAAGGGTACAAAAGTGTTCGCGCTGGCCGGCGATGTCGTGAACACCGGTATCGTGGAGGTGCCCATCGGCATCCCGCTCGGAGAGATCATATTCAACATCGGCGGCGGCATCCCCAACAAAAAGAAATTCAAGTCCGCGCAGATAGGCGGCCCGTCCGGCGGCTGCGTGACGTCAGAGAACCTCAACGTGCCCACCGATTACGAAAGTCTCAAAGAACTGGGCGCGATCATGGGCTCAGGCGGCTTGATTGTGATGAACGAGGACACGTGCATGGTGGACACCGCGCGGTTCTTCATGGACTTCATCCGTGACGAATCCTGCGGCAAGTGTACCGCCTGCCGCATCGGTACCAAGCGTATGCTGGAGATACTGGAACGCATCACGCGCGGCGAGGGACAGGAAGGCGACGTGGAGCTGCTCGTGGAGCTGGGCGAAACGATACAGGACACCGCGATGTGCGGCCTGGGGCAGACGGCGCCCAATCCGGTGCTCTCCACCATCAAGTACTTCCGTGAGGAGTACGACGAGCACATTCGCAACAAATACTGCCGTGCGGGTGTGTGCTCCGAGCTGTTTGTATCGCCATGCGAGAACACCTGTCCGGCCAACGTCAACGTGCCCGGTTACATGTCGCTGATAGCGGCAGGGCGCTTTGTCGACGCGTACAATCTGGTCCGGCAGGAGAATCCGTTCCCGGCGGTGTGCGGGCGCATCTGCACGCGGCCCTGCGAGAGCAAGTGCCGTCGCGGCCAACTGGACGAGGCGCTGGCCATATGCGACCTGAAGCGCTTTGTGGCTGACTACGCAATGAAGAATGAGAAGTCCTATAAGCACGACATCGTGTTCCCGAAGAACGGTAAGCATGTGTCCATCATTGGCGCGGGCGCATCCGGACTGACCTGCGGGTATTATCTGGCGCGTCTCGGATACGATGTGGACGTGTATGAAGCCCATAAAGAGGCGGGCGGCGTTCTGGTATATGGCATTCCCGAATACCGGCTGCCCAAGGACGTGCTGGACCACGAAGTCCGACTGATTGAAGAAACGGGCGTAAAAATCCACCTGAACACCGAGGTGGGTGAGGATGTATTGTTCAAAGAGCTGCGCAACAAGTCGGACGCCATCTATGTGGCGACGGGCACGCAGCTGCCGCAGAAGATCAACATACCGGGAGAAAGCCTGCCGGGCGTTATCCACGGCATCAAGTTCCTAAAGCTCGCCAACACGCACCAGCCCACGGGCATCGGCGACAATGTGGTCGTGATCGGCGGCGGCAACACCGCCATCGACTCGGCACGTACAGCACTCCGGTTGGGCGCAAAGAAGGTGACCATCATGTACCGCCGTACCATAGGCCTGATGCCGGCTTACGAGATGGAGGTGCACGAAGCGCTGGAGGAGGGCATCGATATCATTGAGCTGGCCGCACCCATCAACCTGATCGTGGGTGCGGATGGCCGTGTCGCACAGATCGAATGCCTGCGCATGGAGCTGGGAGGCTTTGACTCGGCGGGCCGCCGTCAGTTCGTATCGGTGCCGGATTCTCGGTTCCGGGTGGACGCCGACACTGTGATCCCGGCTGTTAGCCAGTACGCGGATTTCCCGTTCATCGGCAAGGACGAGATTGGCATCACGCGTTGGGGAACGTTCATACTGCAGGACAACGAATCCCAGATGACGACGATGCAGGGTGTATTCGCCGGTGGTGACGTCACCCGGGGGCCGGATGAAGTGATACGGGCCATTGCGGACGGCAAGCGCGCCGCCGTATCCATCGACAAGTATCTGGGCGGCAAGGGCAAGCTGAACAAGGGTGAGCCTATCGACATACCGGTGATCACCGACGACGACGAGGTAATCGCTCACAAGCGGTTCCCGGTCGATATGCTCGATTCCGAGACGCGCAAGGGTTCGTTCGACGAGGTTATTCAGGGCTATCACAAGCTCAACGCCATCGCCGAAGCCATGCGCTGCTTACATTGCGAAAGGAGGTAACGCACAATGGTTAATCTGACGATCAACGGCAATAACGTGACGGTGCCCGACGACTACACCATTATGCTGGCGGCCAAATCCATCGGCATCGAAATACCCAGCCTTTGCTACTTTGAAGGCGTCCACCGGTTCGGCTCGTGCCGCATCTGCGTGGTGGAGGTGGAGGGGAGCAAAAACCTGCAGGCCTCCTGCCTCGCCAAAGTGCGCGAGGGCATGGTGATCCACACAAACAATTATCGCGTGCGCCATGCGCGCCGGGTTCTCTACGAATTGCTGCTGTCCGACCACGATAAGGACTGCCTCTCGTGCAAGCGCAACCAGAGCTGTGAACTGCAGGAACTGGGCAAGACGCTGGGTGTGGACGAGACGCGCTTCGACGGGGAGCATTCCGAATTCAGCCTGGACACATCGGTGTCGGTGACGCGCAACATGAGCAAATGCATACTGTGCCGCCGCTGCGTGACAGTGTGCAATGAGATACAGGGTACCGGTATACTAAACGCCCAGAACCGCGGCTTTGATACCATCATCGGCACGGCGATGGATCTGCCGCTGGGCACTGCCAGCTGTGCCTTCTGCGGCCAGTGCACTGTGGTCTGCCCGGTGGGGGCGCTTCGGGAGACGGATTCCATCAAAAAGGTGTGGAAGGCCATCGGTGATCCTGGTAAACGTTGCGTCGTGCAGGTTGCGCCGGCTATCCGCGTCGCTATCGGCGAGGAATTCGGTTACGAGCCGGGCGCGCAGGTGACGGGTCAGCTGGCGCAGGCGTTGCGCAGCCTCGGTTTCGACGACGTGTTTGACACCGACTTCACCGCGGACCTGACGATACTGGAGGAGGGCACGGAGTTCCTGACGCGCGTAAAGAACGCGCTGACGGGCGGCAAAGCCACGCTGCCGATGATCACATCGTGCAGCCCGGGCTGGATCAAATACATCGAGCACGCGTATCCGGATGAGCTGGATCACCTGTCCACCTGCAAGTCGCCGCACACCATGCTGGGCGCGCTGGCAAAGTCCTTTTACGCCAGGCAGATCGGCGTGGATCCCAAGGACATGTTCGTGGTGTCCATCATGCCCTGCACGGCCAAGAAGTTCGAGATCAGCCGCCATGAGATGGAGAACGACGGCAACCCCAATGTGGACGCCGTGCTGACCACGCGCGAGCTGGCTCAGATGATACGCGAAGCGGGCATCGACTTCACGCTGCTGGAGGACGGAACGTTCGACAACCCGCTGGGGCTGTCCACCGGGGCGGCGGATATCTTCGGCGTAACGGGGGGTGTGATGGAGGCGGCGCTGCGCACCGTGTACGAGGTGGTTACCGGCCGCGAACTGCCCTTCGACGGACTGCATGTCACGCCCATCGTGGGGCTGGATCAGGTGAAGAGCGCGGATGTGCTCATTGAAAACCCGCTGCCGGAATATAAATTCCTTGATGGCGTGACGGTGAAGGTGGCGGTAACGAGCGGTCTTGCCGGTGCGAAGCAGCTGATGGATCAGATCAGCCTCGGCGAGTCGCCGTATCACTTCATTGAGGTGATGGGTTGTCCCTCCGGCTGCATCATGGGCGGTGGCCAGCCGCGCTCCAAGGACCCGGATGTACGCACAAAGCGCATGGGCGGCCTGTACAGCGAGGACGAAGGCAAGATGCTGCGCAAATCACATGAGAACCCGTCGGTGATCAAGCTGTATCAGGATTTCCTTGGCAAGCCAAACGGACATGTATCGCACGAGCTGCTGCACACGCACTACGTGAAGCGCGGCCAATACAATGAATATTTGGACGAGAAATATTTGATGGATGAGGTGAGACCGATGGCAGAACACAACATTCATTCAGGACAGAAAGAGCCTGCCAGAAAGAAGGACGCCGGTGAGCGCGCGGCCAGCCGGGTGCAAAGCGATCTGGAATCCCTTCGAGTGATGGCGCTTGAAGCCGAGGTCAACCGTTTAAAGCAGGAACTGGCGGACTCGCAGGAAACGGTGGAAATACTCAAGGACGTCATGAGTGATTACGCCAAGAAACCAAAACGCTGATGCTGCATCAGGGCTGACGGGCCTGCCCTGAGATTCGCCTATCCTTGGACGACTGGGCATCTGTAATCAACACGTGTTATTGATTTGCAGAATATTTTTTAGCAGTCTTTGTTCTGAAGCGTTCACTGCGCCGGAGATAGTTTCCGGCGTTTTTTGTTATCTGACCGAATATATGTTTCGACATATTTATTGTTGGACCAGTAAAGACTAAGAGTAACAGTTAAATGTTGAAAAACATAACAAAAATATTGAAAAACAATAAATAATAATTGACAGACGTGTTGACTGGTGTTAAAATCTGCATGTAATCAAATAATTGGAGGAATGTTATGACGGACACAGGTTATCTGATGCAATATTTTCTGGAACACAGCCCCAAGGATTCCGACAACCAGAAAAAAATAAAAAGCCCGGCACTGACGGAAAAGGAAGGTCCACTGAATAATAAAACGGAGGATGCCGGTCATGAATGACCAGACATATGATCCGGTCTCAGCGCAGCATGAGGTGACGGCACCCAAACGCCTGCCGCGTGCGGAAACACCGCCGAAGCTGCTTATAAGCGCAGCAGCGTTCGGCGTATTATTTTCCTGGCTGTTTGTGAATCAGGAGCCGGGGCTGAACGTAGCCGTTTTCTTCCTGCTGGTGTACGGCTTCGCTTTGCTAAACCGCGGCCTGTTTATCCGGCGCACGTTCCGCCAGGAACCGTTGATTTACCTGTTCACTATCCCTGTCGTATTTCTGTCCGTATACTTTTTCGCTGCCGATACAATGTTGAACGCTCTGAGTCTGCTGGTGATCATACTGGTGATGTTCATTCAGTATGTCGTGATATCCGGCAACGCGCTCCACCGCTGGGATCAACCCGGCTTTTTTATTGATCTGGTGTTTGCGGGGGTGAACCGGGTCGTCCTGGCACTAGGATTGTTTCTGTCGGGGGTCTTCCGGGGGTTATTCAAGGAACGTTCGTCCCAAAAAACGGGTGTGCTGATCGGCATCGGAGTGGGTTTTGCGCTGTTGCTCATCATTGTCCCGATACTGGCGCTGTCGGACCCTTTGGTATCGATGATGCTCAGCGGTTTTCTCGTGCAGATCAATGTGGGAGACGCGTTTTTGTATGCATTTATGTTTCTGCTGGGCGCAACACTGATCACGGCGCCGGTGGCATCCGCCAAAACTGAAGAAATCTCCGGTCTGAGGCGCGTCAGGGAAACCGTCCAGAAGCGCCCTGTGCAGGGTGTGACAGCGGGCATTGCGCTGACGATGCTCAGTGTGGTATACGTGCTGTTCGCAGTTGTTCAGTTCTCGTATTTCTTCATGCCGAGCCAAACGCTCAAATGGGTACTGGGGCTGACTAGCTCCGCCTACGCGGTACGCGGATTCGGCGAACTGATGCTGATCACCTGTATCAACTTTGCCGTGATTGCGGCAGTGCTGCGCTTTTCCGCGCAAAAAGAAGGCCGCATATCCGTCTATTTAAAGATACTACTGACGCTGCTGGTGGCGTTCAACTTTGTGATCATGGCGTCATCTCATCTTCGTATGCAGTGTTATGAAACGTATTTCGGGTATACTGTGATGCGATTCCTGCCCCACTCCTTCATGCTGCTGCTGCTGGTTTTGAATGTGATCATGCTGGCGCGCATCTATTGGGATAATGTGAAGGCGTTCCGGTTGTTTGCCGTGGCGGCGCTGTGCTACTTCTGCGTGATCGTGGCTGTCAATCCGGAACGCTGGGTGGCTCAAGCCAACATCAGCCGATATGAGCGGGCTTTTGAGACCGGACAGAAGACTGAGATTGATACGGCGCACTTGTTTTCCTTGTCCGATAGCGCTCTGCCGGTGACATGTGCATTCTTTGAGGCGCATCCCGAACTGCTGACGCAGGGCGTGCGAGACATCGCGAAAGCCCGGCTGGAAAGCAGTTATTGGAGTGATATGAACAGCGGGTGGCAGTCGCTCAACATCTCCCGGCAGCAGGCGAAAAACTGTCTGGAAAGCCTGCTGCAGTGAAAAAGCGCAGACAGGCGTGTCTGGAACGGTTCTGTCCAGCCGCGCCTGCGCGTTTATAAAATTGGGGGTTGATATATGAACATACTTCTGTTAAAATAAACTTCGCGAATAAGCCTCCTTGGTCAAGCGGTCAAGACACCGCCCTCTCACGGCGGTAACAGGGGTTCGATTCCCCTAGGAGGTACCAAAAGATACAAATCCGAACCCCACTCTGCTTGGAGAGGCGTTCGGATTTGTTGTTTATTTCAGCACTTTTATTGAATAAGCATAGGAGGCGTTGAAATGAATAGAACAAAAGGCTTAACATCAAAAATCGGCAAGTACGGCAGGATGCGTCTTGATTT
>JAEZHF010000011.1 GCA_023416745.1 Bacillota bacterium | reverse complement strand
CAGGATAACCGTCCGCCCAGACCCGACGGAAGCAGACCGTATGGACAGGATAACCGTCCGCCGAGACCGGATGGGAGCAGACCGATACCGGGAAAGAGACCACCGGGTGCCAAAGCGCCTGATAAAGATCTGCCGTTTGTTCCTGTAGAAAAACGCAGCATTCCCGGCAAGAAGACACAGCAGACCAGTGTTTTTGCAAGGGACGACAGAAACAGGAAGTCCAAGAAAGCATTGATGAAGGAAAGGGTAACAGGCGAAGACGACGAGAGATACAGGGGCAAGCGCCGAAGCAAATCCATGAAACCGGTCTTGCAGCCCATGCCTGTCGTCATCGATAAAGTGGTGATGAATACAGAATTAATATCAGTTAAATCGCTCGCTGAGAAGACAGGAAAACCAGTAGCGGATATACTCAAGAAACTGCTTCTGCTTGGTATGATGTGCACGATCAACTCGGAAATCGATTACGATACGGCTCAGCTCATCTGTAATGAATTCAGAATCGATCTTGAGTTTAAGCTGGACAAAACTGCGGAAGACGTTTTGGACGAAGGCGATCAAGCCGATACGGAGGCCAATCTCGTGTCGCGTCCGCCTATCGTAACGGTAATGGGTCATGTCGACCATGGCAAGACCTCGCTGCTGGACGCGATTCGTTTGACGCGCGTCACAGAGCACGAAGCCGGCGGCATTACGCAGCATATCGGCGCGTATACCATCGAACACAACGACCGAAAGATCACGTTCCTTGATACACCGGGACACGAAGCGTTTACCGCGATGCGTGCCAGGGGCGCGCAGGTGACAGATATCGCGATACTTGTGGTGGCCGCGGACGATGGTGTCATGCCGCAGACGGTGGAAGCGATCAACCACGCGAAAGCTGCTGGTGTCCCGATCATCGTGGCAATCAATAAGATTGATAAAGCGGGAGCAAACACGGAGCGCATCAAGCAGGAGCTGACGGAGCACGGCCTGCTTGCGGAGGAATGGGGCGGCGAAACCATTATGGCACCCGTTTCCGCTATCACCAAGGAGGGTATAGAAAACCTGCTGGAAATGATACTGCTGGTGGCTGATGTTCAGGAGTTCAAGGCCAACCCGAACCGCCTTGCCAAGGGTACGATCATTGAGGCGAAGCTGGATAAAGGGCGCGGTCCGGTGGCCACTGTGCTGGTTCAGAACGGTACGCTGCGCGTATCCGACATGATCGTAGCGGGCGTCGCATACGGAAGAGTGCGTGCAATGACGGACGACTTGGGCAATCGTGTGGAAGAAGCATCTCCGTCGCAGCCTGTTGAGGTTGTCGGTTTCTCCGAAGTGCCGGTGGCGGGCGACATACTGCACGCTGTGGAGCAGGATAAACTGACGAAACAGGTCGCAGAGGAGAGAAAGGATAAGCAGAAGGCGGACCAGCTCAAGAGTCTTTCCAAAGTGTCGCTGGAGGATCTGTTCAGCCAGGTGGAGTCAGGCAAGATGCAGGATCTCAACATCGTGATCAAGGCGGATGTTCAAGGATCGGTGGAAGCGGTGAAGCAGGCGCTCGAGAAGCTCAGCAACAGCGAAGTGCGCGTGAAGGTGATTCATGCGGGCGTTGGCGCCATCAAAGCTATGGATGTCATGCTGGCTTCCGCTTCAAACGCCATCATCATCGGCTTCAACGTGCGTCCGGACAGCATCGCGCGCGCCGAGGCGGAAAAAGAGAAGGTTGAGATACGGTTGTACCGCATCATATACAAGGCCATCGAGGATCTGCAGCTTGCAATCAAAGGCATGCTGGCACCGACGTTCAAAGAAGTGGTATTGGGACACGCGGAGGTGCGCAACATATTTACCGTTTCGTCCGTGGGTACCATCGCGGGCAGTTATGTAACGGACGGTAAGTTGATTCGCAACTCGACCATCCGTCTGCTCCGTGACAACGTGGTGGTTCACGAAGGCATGATGGCGACCCTCAAGCGCTTCAAGGACGACGTAAAAGAAGTGGCTTCGGGGTATGAATGCGGCATTACGCTCAAAAACTATAATGACATAAAAGAAGGCGACGTGATTGAAGCCTTTGAGATGCAGGAGATAGCAAGATAGTGCAGAAAGACAGAACTTCGGTGATATCGTCAGAATTCAAACGGGTACTGAGTGAAATCATCAAAAATGAGATCAAGGACCCCAGAGTTTCCGAAATGGCGAGCGTTACGCATGTGGAATTGTCGCGCGACTTAAAGTATGCCAAAGCGTACATCAGCGTTTACGACTCGGATAAACTCAAAAAGTCTACCATAGAGACGCTGACACATGCGGAACATTACATTAAGAATGAAGTTGGCACGCGTATGAGAATGCGCCGACTGCCGCAGATAACGTTTCTGCTGGACACGTCCATCGAATACAGTAGCAAGATATCCGAAATGCTCAAGAAAGTTTAGCTCATGGATTTAGCAGACATCAAAAAGGCAATAGACAGATCGGAAAGCATGGTGCTGATCTCCCACATTCAGCCGGACGGCGATACGCTTGGGTCCGGCTTTGCGCTTTACCGAATGCTGGAGAAACTGGGCAAAAAACCGCGTCTTTGCTGTGATGGCGAGATGCCGGGACGTTATGCGCCGCTGTTTCCCATTGGTATTCTGGAAGAGCCGTCAGCCTGTGAAAACGCCGGTGGGCTGGTCATCGTGGTGGATTGTGCCGATACCGCTAGACTGGGCAAGTGCCATAAGGTGTTCAAGCGTGCGGCCGAAACCATCAACATCGATCACCATATCACCAACGAAGGCTTCGCACATATTAACTATATCGTGGAAGCTTCGTCGGTTGGGGAGATCATATTCGAACTGATAAGGGTGTGCGGCGTGAACATGGACGAAGATATAGCGAAATTCCTGTATATCGCAATGTCAACGGATACGGGCAATTTTACATATTCCAATACAGGCCGCAAATGTCTGGCTTACGTATCGGAATTAGTGGAACTGTTTGACCTGCGAGAAACGGCAGACGTGTTGTTCCGGCGGCGCTCACTTTTGGCCACGCAGCTCATTGGGCGGGCGATATCGCGCCTTCAGCTACATAATGGGGGCAGAATTACCAGTGTTACGCTGCTGGACAGTGACATGAAGGAATTCGGCGCTACTGGCGCGGAATGCGAAAACATTGTGGACTTTGCGCGTGAAATTGAAGAAACGCTGATCGCAGTATTCTTCAGAGAACTGCCGAACGGCGTCAAGATCAGCTTCCGCTCCAAGGGCAGCGTCGATGTGGGGGCGGTGGCAGCTTTATACGGTGGCGGAGGGCATGTGAATGCGGCGGGCTGCTGTACGAACGGCAAGCTGGAAGATGTCCAAAAAACCGTTATCGAAAAGCTGACGGAGTTGCTATAGATGATAGGGGTCATCAATTTTTTAAAGCCACCGGGCATGTCATCCAACGGTGCGGTGGTGTTTCTCAGACATCTGCTGAAAGAAAAGACCGGACATGCAGGCACACTGGACCCGGGTGCATGCGGCGTATTGCCTATTTGCGTCGGTAAAGCGACACGCATATCAGCATACCTGATGGGCGGTAAAAAGGAATACATTGCCGAGGTCACTTTTGGTGCTTCCACAGATACCGGCGACAGCTATGGCTTTGTTACAGAACGGTCAAACACCGCACTCCCGTCAGACACACTGGTTGCACAAGCGCTCAGCCGGTTTTCCGGATGCGTTACGCAGCTGACACCCGCATATTCCGCCGCTAAGCAGAACGGCGTCAAGCGTTATCAGTTGGCACGTCGTGGTGTGGAACTGGAGCCCAAGCCTCGTGAAGTTGAGATATTCGACACGGAATATCTGGGGCAGACATCATCGGTGTCACATCGTATCCGCATTGTCTGCGGAAAAGGAACGTATATACGTACGCTTTGCGAAGACATCGGCAAGGCGCTGGGGCAGGTGGCATACATGTCGTTTCTGGTGCGGTCTCATTGCGCGGGGCTCGACGTAGAGAATGCATACACAGCTGATGAGCTTCAGGAAGCAGGTGCGTTTAAAAAAGCGCTGTTGCCAGTTGAACCTTTCTTGACAGCGTTACCTCGAGCTGACCTGGCTGCATATCAGCGTCGCCTGTTGGTAAACGGTGCGGCAGTAAGCTTTAATGGAGAACCGGCGGAGACTGTCCGCGTATTCACAGATGGGGAGTTTCTGGGTATCGGCAGCATCAGCGATGATGTGATCAAGATTTCTACGCTTTTGGTGGACGAATAAATGCGGATCATCAGCTGGGCACAAGCCCAAAAAACCAATTTTAGAGAATTGTCGTTGGCGCTGGGTACTTTTGACGGGCTCCATATCGGTCATATGGCTCTGATCAACGCAGTCAAGAAAGCATCAGGCCAGAGTGCGGTATTCACATTTGACGCACTGCCCATCGACCTTTTCAACGCCGCGCATCCGCCGATGCGCTTATTCACGCTTGAGGAGAAGAAAGCCGCTTTCGAGAAAACGGGTATCGACTATCTTTGCATTGCCCACTTCGATAAACGATTCGCTTCCATAAACCATCACGCGTTTCCGCGGATGCTAAAGGAAGTGTTTCAGCCTGTGTGTGTTGTGGCAGGTTATAACTATACATACGGCAAGCACGCGAAAGGCAGTACCAGTTCGTTAGCATGCGACGCAGAGACGCTTGGCTTTGAAGTACGCGAGATTGCACCGGTGATATACGACGGCGAGCCGGTGAGTTCCACGCGTATCCGTGAATGTCTGGAAGCGGGTAATGTGGAACGCGCGGCCGATCTGCTCGGCTATACTTATACGATGACGGGCACGGTGGGCGCGGGACGCGGCATCGGCAGCCGGAAGCTGGGCTTCCCGACCGCCAACCTGATGGCGCCGCCCGAAAAGATCGTACCGCTTCGCGGCGTGTACGGCGTGGATATTGCGCTGGATGGCAGAACGTACAACGGCGTCTGCAACGTTGGCGTGAACCCCACGGTATCGGCAGGCGGACGCGAGAGCATCGAGATACATATACTCGCTCTGAACCAGGATTTGTACGGCAAGACTATATCAGTGTCGTTCAACAAGCGCATCCGAGACGAGAAGAAATTCGAAAGTCTCGATGAACTGAAAGCACAAATCAAGAGAGACATACAGAATATATAGCACCTACAGGGCGTTGGATAAGCAAGTTGGTTACACGACTAAATCTTTCGCTTTGATTGTATCAGCAAACATGCCATTTAATGATGCCATAAACGTGTTATGTACAATGTCAGCAGGGATAAAATCCTTATTGAATTCAAGGTCTTTGGTAGCACAGGCATCATGCAGGAGAGTCACCTTAATGCCATAATCTTTACATGCTCTTACCGTCGTGTCAATACACATGTGACTCATCACGCCGCAAATCACGAGTTCGGCAATATCATTGTCCTTTAATATAGCACTCAGGTTTGTTCTATAAAAACTGTTTGGGAAATGCTTTATGACTACCAGCTCGCCTATAAGTGGTGTCAGATTTTCATAGATCCTTGAGTATTCGGCAAAAAGAATGTGGCGGACGGTGAAATATTGATGTGCTGAACGTGAATCACAGGAAGTTTTCTTTCGCGAAAAACATTTAGCGCGTATTCAATATTCTGTAGGGCAGCCATCGGATTATGCAGTACGCATTTACCATCCTCAAAGTAGTCGTTTTGCACATCGATAATCAACAACGCTTTTTTCATCAATCCAACTCCGTATCAAACTAATGGAGACTGTCCTGAATTTTGTGTAAACCTCCGATAAGGTGTAAGAAGGAAGCACCTAAACGGAGGTTTTTTCATGGCACGAAAGATTACACCGGAACGTAGGGAACAAAGGAAGAAGCTCTTGGCA
>JAEZHF010000078.1 GCA_023416745.1 Bacillota bacterium | reverse complement strand
ATGCCAAGAGCTTCTTCCTTTGTTCCCTACGTTCCGGTGTAATCTTTCGTGCCATGAAAAAACCTCCGTTTAGGTGCTTCCTTCTTACACCTTATCGGAGGTTTACACAAAATTCAGGACAGTCTCGCCTGAGTTTCTCGTAATTTCTTGAAAAACAAAGCCTGCTGTCTATCTGCTTGAGCAGTATTTCGGTGGACTCTTCATTCAGCATTTTGCAGACATGCCGGGTATTCAGGCCAAGTATCCGGCATGCTTCCAGAGTCGGGCAGAAGTTTTTTGAATGGAACACGATTCTGTCCGCCGTTTTGTGCACGATGGGCGCTTCGTCGGGCGTAATGTCAAAGCGTTCAAGCAGAAGCCGGTAACCTGAATCAAAAATCCGAAGATATAAATTCGAAGCGGGCTTTGTTTTCCTGAAACCACGCCGTTCTCTTGCGGGCAGATTCCTCGTTGTATTCGCCAAGCCTGTTGTCATCAGCATTCCGAAGCCGTATGATTTCCATTCTGACATCATCCCGGTACAGAATCGAGCATTCGGAATTCAAAATACCATCATAGACCTTGATGTCTGCCCCTGCTCTATTGAAGATTTGCGTACAGGGAATGTCCATGCGTTTTCTGCCCTGCGAAAGAGTCTGCTTAATGGAACAGCCATAGGCGACAGCTGTGATTCCCGACCAAACTACAGCTGAGGCGCACATCGGGCACGGCTCATGTGTGCTTATCAGTATACAGCCATCAAGCTTCTTGCCGAGCTTCCTGCTGGCTTCTCTAATTGCGTTCATTTCCGCATGAGATGTGGGGTCGCCGTCAGACTATTCTCTGTCATGTGAGGCGGTGATAAGAGCTCCATCCTTCACGATGACTGCGCCAAAGCCGTTGTTGCCTTCCCGATGGCTGGCTTCGGCTTCTTCGATCGCGATTCGCATGAAACGTTCGAATCCCATACTTGCCTCCTTTGGATGGAAATATCATTACAAAATATCACAGATAAAGAGATCGGGCAAATAAATTTCTTTATGCCACGTAGACTTGCCACAGGCTCTTTTGGACAATAAAAAATGCCACCGCGGACGATGGCATTTTCCCTGTGAGCGGTTAAGCGGCAGCAGGCTTGCTGCCCAGCCGGGACTTCATGTCGCGGATCATGCGGTGAACAGGCGGTAATGCCGCGATGACGACGCAGATAGCGAGGTCCACCAGCGCGAAGGAGTTGTAGCCCGCGGAGTAGGCCAGTGCGGACTGCCCGACGCCCGCGTATTCGCCGAAAAACACGACGCCCGATATGGTGTGCGCGATGAAGCGGAGCACGCCCGCGATCACCATGCCGGGAACGATGCTCTTTTTGAACAGCCCCGCAAGGCCCAATATCGTAAAAGCGATGGTATAGTCCAGCAGAAACTGTGCCCAGTGCACCACGTAGAAATCCTGCAGGCACTGGAGCAGACTATAGGCCAGCCCCACCAGCAGTCCCTTGGGCGTGCCGTAAATGTAAGCGAACAGCATGATAGGCAGCATGCTCGCGGGTGTGACGGACCCGCCCTGCGGCAGCTCGAACACTTTGATGAACGACAGCAGGAATGCGAGCGCCAGGCACATCGCCGCGACAGATAGTTCGCGCACCGTCCAGCTGCTGTGCGCGTCGCGGCGTTTGCGCAGCACGGACACCAGCACCAGTGCGCCGATCACCAGTATTGCGGCGGCGACGATGAGTATCCATGTCCGGTTGGCTTCAAGGAACGCCCCGAAGCTTTCACTGAATGTTTCGTAGTTCTCCATTTGATCCACCTCTGATAATAGTATTTCCGCATGAGGCTTGAAGGAGAGAAGACGCCTGCTTATAAAAAAAGAATATACCCCGCGTATATCCCCTTTAAAAAAGCAAAGACCCATGCACCGCACAGGTCTTGTAAGACGTGAATCTTGCTTCCCTACGTTGGAATGACCCAACAGGTTCAAAGGGTTTTGCGCACAGCGCATCTCAGCCAAATATGGCACCCCCAGCGGCTGACTGCATTATACGCCCTGCGGGGTTGAAAAGTCAAGGCCTAAAAGCTTAAGCTACCATTCGCCCTGAACGACGCCGTCCATATGATCGAGGTAAAAATGTGGCGTGTCAAAATAGCTGATGCCCGAGCTGCCAAAGGTGGTATCCACGTTGACCCAGACGCCCTCGCCGGAGTCGAAAGCCTGGTTCCACGCGTGGTCGCCCCATTCATCGCCCGTATATCCAAGGCCGGTGAGGAAACGGACATGAACGTCCACAGCACGGCACATCGCCACATACAGACAGGCAAAGTCAAAGCAGATGCCGGTGCGGGTGTTGAACGCGACGATAGCCCCTGAGGACACTCTGGAGGGGTCCTGTGCGATCATGACGGCTTTTTCGTTATCGTAGGTGAGGTTTTCGCAGATCCACATATAGATCAGATAGGCCTTCTGCCGGTCATCCGTCTCGGAGCCAACGATTTCTCTGGCAGCAGCGTCGATTTCGGCGCTGGACGCTGTTGCCTGATCCAGCGTCATGCCGTTGAAATATCTGACCAGATATTTGCCGGCCAGATCCTGAACCTCCGTCTCTGCCATTTTGAACGAATCGCTGAACAGAACCTGAATGTTTTTAACGGTGCCGTTGCTCAGCAGGGGCTGAACGATATTTTGCCGGACGAGCTGGTACGGTGCGGATTGGCTGGCGTACGTCGATATGAGCGGGCTGTTAAAATAGCTGGTATAAAAGTTCAGCAGTATGGTGAAAAGCAGCACCAGCCAGACGGCTTTGGGCAGCTTCCAAAAGGCACTGACGGCTCGTCGAACGGGGCTTCGCAAGGAACAGACTGCAGATCCGATGGCGTTGGACACCGGCGTCAGCGCGAATATATAGAAGGGCAGCGCCAGCAGATGCAGTAGCGCGCCGATAAGGAACGTCAGTATCAGGAAGGCACCGAGGTATACCCAAAAGGAGTGAAACTCCAGCATTGCTTGCATGTCGGGTATCAGCTGATACAGCCAGACGAGCACCGGCTCGCTGGCGAGCAGAACTCTGGCCAGCCAGGCCGCAAGCAGTATGGACGCCAGCAGGATAACACTGTTCAGCAGCGAGGCCAAGGAGCGGCGGATTCTGTCATGGGTCAGCGGCCAGATGATGCCGGCCAGAATCGGGGCCGCGACTATGCAGACCATAACCAATGTGACGATATTGATGCTGCTTAGTATTTCCATGCAGGCCAATCTCCTTTCCCGGATTATTACCAAAGCCCGGTATAATTAACCCTTTTGCTGCTGCTCATATGCGGCAGGCCGGAAATAACCGCATGCTAAACATTTATCATTATAACCTTTATAACGGATATATGGTGTTACAACAAGTGAAAAAAGTGTAAATATCGCGGCAGGTGTGATGAATCAGATGGAATTTACACCTGAACATTGTCAAAGCCGGTTGCCGTGTATTAAAATGGATGGGACAGGAGGCGAGATCATGTATCATTTTTTTGGATATATGGCGCGGATGAAGCACATCAAACGGTGGGGGCTGATGCGCAACACGCGCGACGAGAACATACAGGAGCATTCGCTGCAGGCCGCGATGATCGCACATGCGCTGGCGGTGATCAAAAACGCGCGTTTTGGCGGCAGCGTGAACGCGGAACGCGTCATGGCGCTGGCGGTATATCACGAGGCCGGAGAGGTGATCACGGGTGATCTCGCGACGCCCATCAAGTATTTCAACCCCGAGATCAAGAACGCTTATAAGCAAATCGAGCGCGTGGCGGAGGACAAGCTTTTAGGCATGCTGCCCGACGAGCTGCGCGGGGCATACACTCCGTTGGTGAAGCAGCGGGATGACGATGAGGCGCACGCCATCGTGAAAGCAGCGGACAAGATCTGCGCGTACCTCAAGTGCGTGGAAGAGCTGTCCGCGGGCAACAGTGAATTTGCCAAGGCCAAGAAGGCGCTGAAGAAGACGATAGACGATATGAAACGCCCCGAGGTGGACTACTTCATGAAAACGTTCGTGCCCAGCTTCGAACTGACGCTGGACGAGCTGAACTGAAAGGATAAAAGCGCATGAGCCGGACTGCACTGATTACCGGAGCGGCCACAGGCATCGGCCGCGAGACCGCCAAGCGTTTCGCCGCGGAGGGCTGGAACGTGGCGGTGCATTATAACAGCAGTGAGACCGCCGCTCAGTCGCTGACGGACGAGCTCAAGGCGCGTCACGCGAGCGCGATAAAGGTGCAGGCAGACGTGCGCGACCCATATGCGGTGAAGGCGATGGTTGAAAAGGTGTGCCGCGCGTTTACCCGCATCGATACGCTGGTCTGTGGGGCAGGCATCGCGCAGCAGAAGCTGTTCACCGACATCACCGCACGGGAGTGGGACGACATGTTCGATGTGAATGTGAAGGGCGTGTTCCACTGCTGTCAGGCTGTGCTGCCCGGCATGATCTCGCGCAAAGCGGGCAGCATCGTGAACGTGTCCTCGATGTGGGGCGACGTGGGCGCGTCGTGCGAAGTGCACTACAGCGCTGCGAAAGCCGCCGTGATCGGGCTGACCAAGGCGCTCGCGAAGGAAGTCGGCCCGTCGGGCATTCGCGTGAACTGTGTCGCGCCCGGCGTGATCGCCACCGCGATGACGGCCAATCTGGACGAAGATGCGATTGCCGCGATCAAGGAAGAAACGCCGCTGGGTGTCATCGGCTCTCCGCGTGACGTGGCCGACGCGATCTACTACTTTGCGTCCGACAGAGCCGCTTTCGTGACGGGTCAGGTGCTGGACATCAGCGGCGGGTTCGTGATATAAATATTTGAGAGGAAACATATGAACAGAAGAATTGGGATGATTGCTGCAATAATGACGCTGGCTTCGGTACTGCATTTGCGGCGGCGATGTTTGCGGGCAGCGATACCGGCAGTTATGTCTCCAGTCTGGGCATATCCTGGGGTTTTGTTCCGATGATCTGCGCGTTTGCGTCGTTGTCGAACCGTAAGGCAAAGGCGGCTGCGTACACCGCCATTGCGTTTGCAGCAATCTATGGTGTACTGATAGCGGTCGTCTACTTCGCACAGATCACCACGGTCAGAATATCGGCACTGTCGGACGAGGCCAATGCGTTGCTAAACTATGCCCAGTTCGGACTGTTTTTCAACTATGATCTGCTGGGTTATGGCTTTATGGCGTTGTCTACTTTCTTCGTTTCGTTTACACTTACGCCGGCAGACAGAGGAGACAAGTGGCTCAAGTGGCTGCTCTGCATTCACGGCGTGTTTGCGATACCTGCGTAGTGCTGCCGACGCTTGGCCTGTTTAAGCCGAATATGGCCGGAGGAGATATTATTGGAATGCTGGTGCTGGAGTTCTGGTGTGCATATTTTTTACCGGTGTGCATTCTGGCATATCGGTTCTTCAAACGGGTGTCCAATAAGTCCACGGAATAAAAAAAGCCGCACGGTCTATTTGGATACGCATGCTGCGGTATGATCAATTCATAACAAGAGTATTATATGTGCTGTTTATTCTCCAGCAATTGATTCTTCGGCATCGTCCGGCATTTCCTGACTGTCCGGTGCGTCATTGGCAGCGCACAACTCTTCCGGCGCGGGAATTTCCGCAACAGGGGATTCCTCATCGTCACCAGTTGTGCTGTTCGCTTGCTCTATTTCGCAAATATTCGCATCACTAATCATTGGTTGGGTATATGATTGGGGTTCAGCGGGCGGGTTTTGCGTGTCCACTGACACCAGCCTGCCCAGCAGCGCAGACAGCTGTGCTTTCTCGTCGGCAGATAGTACCGAAAACAAGTGGCTGGCACCAGAGCCTTTTGGTTTGTGATCGCGGAGCCAGTTCCCGCCATCTTCCGTCAGCACGATATCCCGGTTGCGCTTGTCGGTTTCATTCTTTTTACGACGTATCAGGTTCTTCTTCTCCAGCTTGGCGAGCAGCTCACTCAATGAACCAGATTTAATGCCAAGAAGGTCTTTGAGCTCCTGCTGTCCGATCCTCCCGCGTTCGGCGAGTATGCAGAATATGCGGTAACGGCTGCTGCTGTCTTGAGTTTGAAGCTGCAGACTCCGACTGAGGAGGTGCAGCTGCTTGAGCAGCGTATCGTCGATGTTCGGCGGAGTCTGATCACTGGTCGGCACTGGCTGCGGAACGTTCGTTTTTTGTAGTCTGCGGGCATATTTTTCGCCCCTCCGGCAGCGCGGCGATATCAATGGGCAATGCTTATCACACAGCGGACAGCGCTCTTTATTTTTCTGACGGCTCATAGCACCATACATCCTCTTCTCATTTAATTAGGTACCTAATCAAACAGCATACTATCACAAGGGAATAGAAATAGCAAGGTGCCTAAATATTTGATACGGATGGCACTTTTATCGGCAGAAAAAAACGCCGTACGAGTATCTTCAAGCGTACGGCGTTTACCAAGGTATGGTTTTGGCGGTTACTGAAGGTCGTTGCTGACGCGCGTAACCGCGAGATCCGCTCCTACGGCTTCCTTGTTCATCTTACGCAGGAAGGTGAAGCTGCCCAATCCGGCAAAGAGCCAGCCGATCGCGATGCTGCCCCAGAGCGGGCCGGCATCCGGCATGAACGGCGCTTCGATAACTGCACCGATCAGTTCCGGTATGGTAAAAATATAACCTTCGTCTGTAAGCATTTGGTAAGCGGCGACGCCTTCGCTGGTGAGTACGGCAATGTAGGTAAAGACAATAAGAACTATGATCATGATCCAGGTCATGCCGGGGCCGCGTTTACCGCGCAGCAGCAGATAACCCTTGTATGACAGGAACGCCATGATAAAACCGCTGATGCCTGCGATGTAGCCCAGCATGCCGGTTAAAACCCATGGGATAATACCGATGATGCCGCCAAGTACCGCACCCACAAGTCCGGTCAGGTAACTTCCCGTTTCTGCCCGCTCACGCTTGATCTCCGTGGTGGCGGCTGCCAGCTTTTCATGGCAGGGGGCACACATCTGCTGGACAAAACCGCCCTGCAGTGTATAGCCCTCGCCGCTGTCCTGGCCGCAGACCGCACAGCGCGAACTGTAGCCGTGTTCGGCCAAAAATGCCGTCGCCTCGTCTACAAACACCGCGACATCCTCCGGCTTGATGCGCTTGACTTCGCTGTTGAGCAGCACGGACACGGCGCTGCCATTGATTTGCGCCGGTTTCGCGCGATACTTTTTGCTGTTCTCCTTCAGGAAAAGGTTGATCTCCTCGAGGCTGACGCCGTTCTCCCGTCCGATGAAAAAGTGGACGTTGGCGCTCCAGGTCATTTTGTTGTACATTACGTTGACATAAATGCCGTTCTTGCTGCCATAAGCGATTTCTCCGTACCGCTTGAGGCCATTGGATTCCATGATCTTTTCCAGCTGGGCCGACATAATGATACCTCCTGTTTTATAATAATGCGATACGCGCGGCATCGCTGGGGGCCGGCTGGCCCAATAAATACGCAGATGAATGGGACTTTTTTAAAGAACTGACGTACCCTGATGGAATATGGCTTTCCACTGGCCGTCAGTCTTTTTCCATACGGTGCTTCGCAAGGAACGTTTATTTTCGCCTTGCCCCACTGTGATGCTGTATTAGGTAACTGCTCACTCCGGAGACAACTCGGCGACATTAAAATCGGCAATAGTATAACCAGCAATGGGCACAAACGTATCGCCCTTCTCATAACGGTATTTGCGCTCCGAACAGCCGAATTCGAAAAAATCGCCCGAGAGCAGCGATTCAATCCTTGCGGCGCATTGCCGGACTTTGGCCTGCAGCAGCGCCTCTTCGAGCGACAGTAGGCAGGCGGTGAGTTGTTTGTTTGAGTCGCTCATGGCCTATTGATCAGTCGTTGTCGGAAATGAGCTTTTCCAGCTTGTTTTTGACACGCTGAAGCGCGTTGTCCACCGATTTTACGCTGCGGTTCAATTCGTCCGCCACCTCGAAATACGACTTGCCTTCAATGTATTTTTTGAGCACCTGCATTTCAAGGGGAGAGAGCAGCTTACCCATTTTGGTTTCAATATTGGAATAATCTTCGCGACCGATAATGATATCTTCCGGATTGGAGATCTTTGTGCTGGATATCACGTCGATCAGCATGCGGTCGGACTCCTCATCATAAGCGGGCTTATTGAGCGAAATATAGGAGTTGAGCGGACGGTGCTTCTGACGCGTAGCCGTTTTGATGGCAGTGATAATCTGCCGCGTGATGCACAGTTCAGCGAAGGCGCGAAAAGAGGTCAGCTTGGAGGAACGGAAATCACGAACGGCTTTATACAGGCCGATCATACCCTCCTGAACGATATCCTCCCTGTCTGCACCGATGAGAAAATAGGAACGCGCCTTTGCGCGTACAAAATTTTTGTACTTGTTGAGCAAATACTCAAGTGCGTCGCCATCATAGCCACGCGCAAGCTCTGCAACGGCTTCATCGGCTAAGTCCTCGTAGTTTAAATATGTTTCTTCCAATGAAGACTTATTGTATGTGGTCAATGCCTGTCCTCCTGTCAACCAACCGTTGCCTAGAATTTTATTATATCTGCTGACATGTGGACAGTCAAGCTGTGGTATGTATGTAAGTGATACAATATTTTGTTATTTTTTCAGGATTCGGTGATCGCGTCGATCGACAGTCGCTTCTTAAGCTCGTCCCCGGTCAGCGTACTGCGGTGCAGCAGCGATATGTGCCTTGCCCGCGCCTGCCGGACCAGAATTTTGAGCTCCTCGGGCGTGACACGCACCGCGCCGGAACCGAAAACGGAGAGCTGCTCGAGGTAGTCTGCCGTGACCACTTTGAGCATTGGGCCGCTCTGGCGGGCGATTCGCTGAATATGTGTATCCGCCGTGACGCCCTGGGCTGTGTAGACCACGGTGATAAGGCCGTGCTGCTCTTCGCGTATGGCCTCACGCGTGCGGTACCCATCGAAAACCACTGTGATGTTCTCACCGGTAAAACCCGCGTAATCATCCAGCGTATTAACAAGTTCGGTGCGCGCGTCCTCCAGATTAGCGGTGTCCATATTCCAGGCGTGTATCACATTATATCCGTCGACGATCATGCAGTTCCGTCCTGCCGTACCTTTTCGTACATCAGCACAGCAGCTGCCACCGCCGCGTTGAGAGAGCCTGTCTGTCCCTTCATCGGTATGCGGGCTTTAAAATCGCACTTCTCCAGCACCAGCCGGGAGAGACCTTCGCCCTCAGAACCCACCACAATGGCGATAGCGCCCTTCATGTCGATGGCAGCCGCGCTCTGGCCTTCGGGATATGCCGCGACTGTCCAGACGTTTTTCTCCTTCAGCTCCTCGATCGTGGAGGTGATGTTGGTGACCTTGACGATGGGGATGAGATCTGCCGCACCCGACGACGACTTGGAGGCAACGGCGGAGAGCGATGCGCTGCGATGCTTGCCCAGAACCACGCCGTGAGCGCCCAACACCTCGGCACTGCGGATGATGGACCCTAAGTTGCCCTCGTCAGTGATGCCGTCCAGCAGAACGATGAAGGGCGGTTCGCTGCGCTTTTCCGCCAGCGCGAAAATGTCCTCAATGGTGTCGTAATCCCGCGCGGGCGCTACGGCCAGCACACCTTGATGGTTGGCCGGCTTGCCGCCAAAGCCGAAGGGCATCGTCAAGCTGTCCAGCTTGCGCCGGTCCGCGCGGACGATGGGGATGTGGTGCTGCGCCGCGAGGGTGAGTATCTCGCGCACGCTGGGGTCGGACAACTCCTTGGACGCGATGAGCTTATCGATCGACCGTCCGGAGCGTATCGCGGCCTTCACCGCGTTTCTGCCGAAAATGATATCCATCTATCTGCCGCCTTTCACTATTTCTTCATGGTGTTTTCTGACCTCAGCCGCTTTGCCGCACGTCATCTTTCCCTCGCTGCACACGCCGCGCACGCAGGACGGTCCGGCGTTGGCAAACAACGACGGTGCCACCTCACAGACGAGCGCAAGCATGCGACATGCGAGTTCGCGTATCTCCCACTGGGCCCGGTTGCAGCAGCGCAGCGAAAAGAAGTTCATCAGCTCGCGCGCGTTCATTGTCAGCATCAGCCGCGTTTCGCACGCGCCGGGCAGCACGAATCGTGCGTCCTCATTTGACTTCTCGCCCTCGCCCAGCCGTTCACGCCAGCCGTCGTACCAGCGCTGCATCTGCGCCATCTGCGCTTCGTATTCCTTCGCAGCTTCGTCACCCAACGCACGGATTGAGGGAGGGACGATGTAGCCAAAGCCGCCCTCCGAATAGCTCACATACCGCTGGGACTGCACCGAAAAGCTCGCAATGCGGTGCCGCGTAATTTGTGCGAGCAGCGTGCGCGATACACCCTCGATGCCGAACGTGAAGGATGCGTGCTCCACCGTGGACAGGTGCCCCAGATCCACAATTCTCTGCAAAAAAGCTGCCGACTTTTCGGGTGTCAGGTCATCCGCGATATCGTCGATATGCGCCGGGCTGTAGCACAGCTTCGCCGCCATTGACGCCAGCTTTTCGGCCTCCGGCGGGTAGTGCAGCAGCTTGACGTTCTGTGTGGCCTCAGGCATTTTGGCCCCCCTCGAAAAAATGTGATATGATAACGCCGAACAGCTCATCGGTCCGCGCCGTTTGGCCGGTCAGGTACAGGTAACCGATCACGGCCTCCGCCGCGGTGGCGAGGGAATAGTCCTCGTAGCTCGCGTGTTTGGGCGGCGTGGACTTGGCGTTTTTGCCGAACTGGAAGACTTCGGATTCCCGCTCAGTCAGCAGCGGTTTCAACAGCAACGCGGCCTTGGCTTGCGCGCGCGCGTTCACCACGCCGGACGCCTGTTTGTGCAGCGCCTCGCTCTTACCCATATTATTCTTCACCAGATACGAGCGGACATACAGGTCGAATACCGTGTCTCCGATGTAGGCCAGCGCAATGGGTGAAAGCTCGCGTATTTTGCTGTCTTCCAGCGGGCGCAGCGATGCGCCGAATTTTGACGTATTCACCGCATTATTATACACAAAAAAGACGCACTCTACAATAACATGGGCAAAAATACGGGTGTGGCAACAAGATGATGTGTGAGAGGTATCGCCCATACAGATTTTATGCCGCACTCTAGCCTACACCAGCCCGCATAAAAGAACAAACAAAGTGTTATCTGCAGAATAGCGCACGAAGTGGCGGCAGACAATAGATGTAATTCAATTATAAAGGGTTGACGATGGAAAAAAAGGTTGTAAAAGCGGCGGTGGGTGCCGTGTCTGGCTTTGTCGCCGGGTTGTTCGGCTCGGGCGGCGGTATCGCGGTGGTGGAAGGGCTGGAGCGCACGGGCACGGAGGAACGGCGGGCGCACGCAGCGTCGCTGGGCGTGATATTCCCCATATCCGCGCTGTCGGCGGTGCTGTATGGCGCGGGCGGCTATGTGCCGCTGAAGGGCACGCTGTGGCTGTGCGGCGGCGCGGTGGCGGGCGGCGTGGTCGGCGCGTTTTTTTTAAAACGTGTGAGCGTGCGGCTGCTGAACAACATATTCACGGCACTGATGCTGGCTTCCGGCATCCGAATGCTGTTCTGATGATATATGCGCTGTTCGGCGTGGTGTTTGGCATCGTGGGCGGCATGGGTTTGGGTGGCGGCATCGTACTGATACCCGCGCTGACGCTGCTGATGGGCACCGAGCAGCATTCGGCGCAGGGCATGACGCTCTTCGCATACCTCCCGATGGCACTGGCCGCACTGGTCATGCATATACGCAACAAGCAGATACGCATTAAGCCGGTGCTGTTTCTTACAGGCTTTGGCTGCGTCGGCGGCGCGCTGGGTTATTTGCTGGCGACCGCGCTGTCGGGGGAAACGCTGCGCATCATATTCGCGATATTTCTGATTGGCGCTGGGCTGCTGCGCGCGTGGCGGCAGGAGATTGGTCCTTGGCTTAAGAAACGCAGGGGAGACGTTAAACCAGAGAGGCGATGACAGCAAAAGCCGCCAGTGAGAGCACCGTGGACAGTGACAGCGTAGAGGAAACGAAACCGCTCTCGCTGTCGTCCGCTACATACACTGGCAGCACATAGGGCGGCGGCAGCATAAACATCAGCACGAAGGCCCACTTCAGGGTATCTGTCATTGGCATCAAAGCGCTCAACCCGAATATGACCGCTGCGCCGAGCAACGCCATCACTGCAAAGCGGGAGACGACGGCAACCAGGCACGCTCCGATGCCCGCTCGGGTGAACCGAAGCTCATAACCGACCACAAACAATATGACCACCGCAGTGGGCGCTGCGATGAATTCGAATGCGTGCGACACGATATCTCCGGCAGGGCTGCTGTTCAACAACGCACCAAGACCGGTGGCTCCGACGATAACACCGAGCACGATGGAAACCAGCACGGGTGATTTGGCCTTGGACTTAAGCGTCTGCCTGAAAGAGTTGGCTTCATCTTTATTCACCAGCGAGAGGAACACCGTGAATACGAACAGCACCTGACCTAAGTCAACCATCGCGAAGCTGGCGATGTTATTCGCACCGAACAGCAGTGTGTACAGCGCGTACCCCAGCATACCGGCTTCAAAGCCTGTGAGCAGGAAAGGCATCGTACGCATCGGTGAGCGGGCGACTCGCTTAAACAAAAAACCGATGCCCAGCGCGGCCAGACAGACGGCGAACATGGTGACGGTGATGATGACGTTATCGATGGTATAGGATGTGCTGTAAAACGCCTTGAACAGCACCGCGGGCAGCGTGATGTTGACCACCAGCGCTTTCAGGCCATCCACGCCCGCCTTATTGATGACGCCCGTTCTTCGGCAAATCATACCGATGGGCAGCATCAGCAGCACCGGCAGTACCATCTTGATGACACCCCAAAATTTGTCCATCGGAGCCTCCGCTAAAATACAGTCTACAGCTATCAATTGTATCAACCGGATCAGCTTATAGCAATGGATTTTGGGATGGAAACCTGAATTATACCTTGCTGTCTTCCGTGTGCTATTTGATAGTTGACAGCCGGATAAACGGATAATATAATAACAGGTAATTACACATTTTTAGGCTGTGAAGGGGCCAGTAGCGTTTTTGAGCCGGCGCAAAGAGAGCCGCCGTATGGTGCGAGGCGGACGCGGCAGGGCGCGAAACTCACCCCGGAGCTTCGGAACTGACAAATCATTTGGCATTTCAGGTTCCGACGAGGTGCCTCCGCGTTATGGGAGGACGGGTGTACATGCGCCCTGAAGAGCTGGCGGCCTGTTGCCGCAAGCAGAGTGGTACCGCGGAATCTTTCGTCTCTGTATGAACGAAGGGTTTTTTTATTTTCAGCAAATAAGGGGGGTTATTATGCCGGAATTTATCAGTATGACTATCGGCGACTGGCTGGACAAAAAGGCAATGGAGTATCCCGACAAGGAATGCAGCGTGCATCCGCTGGAAGGGCTTCGTTTCACCACCGCAGAATTCCAGGCCGAGGTCAACCGCGTGGCGCGCGGCCTTATGGCGATGGGCATCAAAAAGGGAGACCATGTAGCGATCTGGGCGACCAATTACCCGCAGTGGGTGCAGACGCAGTTCGCCACCGCCAAGATCGGCGCGGTGCTGGTGACCGTCAACACCAATTATAAAAAGTATGAGCTGGAATACCTCCTCAAGCAATCGGATTCCAAGATGCTGATCATGATGGGCGGCACCAAGGACAACAACTACGTGGATCATATCTATGCGGTGTGCCCTGAGCTGAACACCTGCGAACCCGGCGCACTGGATAGCAAGAAGGTGCCCTTCTTAAAGACGGTGATCTTCCTGGACGAGACAAAACATACTGGCATGTACAACTGGAGCGACGTGCTGCGGCTGTCCGAAAAGGTGATGGACGAGGAACGCGCCGCGCGGCAAGCGACATGCGAACCGCACGACGTGATCAATATGCAGTATACGTCCGGCACCACCGGCTTCCCCAAAGGCGTGATGCTGACGCACTATAACCTGGTCAACAACGGCAAGATCATCGGCGAATCAATGGCGTTTACCGACAAAGACAGGCTGTGCATTACGGTGCCGCTGTTCCACTGCTTCGGCTGTGTGCTGGGTGTGATGGCGTCCATAACCAACGACACGACGATGGTGTTCGTGGATCACTTCAACCCGGTCAACGTACTGAAAGTGCTGGACATGGAGAAATGCACAGCGTTCCATGGTGTGCCCACGATGTTCATTGCCATTATGGATCACCCGGACTTTGCTAAATACGATCTGTCGCACCTGCGCACCGGCATCATGGCGGGTGCGAACTGCCCGGTGGAAGTGATGAAGGCGGCGGCGGACAAGATGTACATGCGCCACATCACCAGCGTGTATGGACAGACGGAATCGTCCCCCGGCATCACGCAGTCCACCGTGGATGATCCGCTGGAGATTCGCGTGTCGACCGTGGGCCGCGCCTATCCCAACGTGGAAGCGCGTGTGGTGAACCCGGAAACGAATGAAGAGGTGGCCGCAAACATTGTCGGCGAGATCGTGACGCGCGGATACCACGTGATGAAGGGATATTATAAGATGCCCGAAGCCACCACGCAGGCGATCGATAAGGACGGCTGGCTGCACACGGGCGACCTCGGCGTGAAGGATGAGCAGGGGTATTACCGCATCACCGGACGCCTAAAGGACATGGTTATCCGCGGCGGCGAGAACATCTACCCGCGTGAAATCGAGGAGTTCCTCTATACCCATCCGTCCGTGAAGGACGTGCAGGTGGTGGGCGTGCCGGACCGCAAATACGGTGAAGAGGTGCTGGCCTGTGTGATATTGAAGGACGGGGCGCAAGTGACCGAAGAATCCATTGTGGATTACGTCAAGCAGGGGCTCTCCAAGCACAAAGCGCCGCGCTATGTCAAGTTCGTGGATTCGTTCCCGATGACGGCGAGCGGCAAGATACAAAAATACAAGCTGCGTGAATGGGGCGTGGAGGTGCTGGGCCTGCAGCAGCCGGACAGCGAATAACCTGAAGAAGGATCTAAAAAGGGCTTTATGCTCTTTTTTGTTTGCAGTGGAAGATACGGGGTCTTTCGTGGTATAATCGGAGCAGTTATGATTTGAACGGTGTATTCAGGAGGGAGCGGGTATGAGCAAACAGCAGGCCGGCGTGATCGGACTGGCGGTGATGGGAAAAAATCTGGCGCTGAACATTGCGGAGCATGGCTTCGCGGTGTCGCTGTATAACCGGACGCCGGAGAAGACGAAGGCTGCGATGGCCGAGGCGGGCAGCTTCGATATGACCGCTTACTATACCATTGAGGATTTTGTGCAGTCGCTGACGCTGCCGCGTGTCATCATCATCATGGTGAAGGCAGGGAATGGGGTGGACGACACGATACGTGCGCTGCTGCCGCACCTGTCCCAGGGAGATGTGCTGATTGACGGCGGCAACTCACATTACATGGACACGATGCGACGCATCGCTGAGCTGGCGGCGGCGGGTATACGCTTCATCGGTGCAGGCATATCCGGCGGCGAGGAGGGCGCGCGGCGCGGTCCTGCTATCATGCCGGGCGGTGATGAGGCGGCTTATGAGATCGCCGAACCGATACTGACAGCCATCGCGGCGGTGGCGGAGGGTGAGCCCTGCTGCGCGTACATCGGCAAGGGCGGCGCGGGCCATTTTGTGAAGATGGTTCACAACGGCATAGAATACGCGGACATGCAGTTGATCGGTGAGGCGTACGATATACTGCGTAAAGTGTTGAATATGACTGTCCCCGAGATACAGGCCGAGTTCGCTGACTGGAACAGGGGCGAACTTCGCAGCTATCTGATCGAGATCACCGCAGACATACTGGGCAAGACGGACCACGAGACGGGGCAGCCCATGGTGGACGTGATACTGGACACGGCGGAGCAAAAGGGCACGGGCAAGTGGACCAGCCAGACGGCGCTGGACTTGGGCGTGCCCGTCCCGACGATCACTGAGGCAGTGTTCGAACGGTACTTGTCCGCAATGAAGCCATTGCGGATGTCGGCAAGTGCGGTATTGGCAGGGCCTAAGCCCACCGGTACAAACGCAAAGGAGATGGCAGAGGCCGTGCGGCAGGCACTGTACGCCAGCAAAATATGCGCGTACGCGCAAGGCTTCGGACTGATGGCGGCAGCGTCGGACACGTACGGCTGGGAGCTGAAGCTCGACCGCATCGCGGGCATATTCCGCGGCGGCTGCATCATACGGGCGCAGTTTTTGAACAGCATCATGAGCGCTTACCGGACGCAGACGGAGCTCGCGAACCTGCTGATGGACGCGGGCTTTGCCGATGTGATGAGCCGGTATCAGCAGGCTTGGCGCGATGTGGTGGCTGCGGCCATACAGGCTGGTCTGCCTGTGCCCGGTATGGCGAGCGCACTGGCGTATTACGACAGCCTGCGCGCGGCCCAGCTGCCGATGAATCTGGTACAGGCACAGCGCGATTATTTTGGTGCGCATACCTATCAGCGTACGGACAAGAGCGGCTATTTTCATACGCAATGGCAGGACAGAAATACCTGTTCCTGACGGAGGACAAATGTTACAGGATAACGGACAGACAGGCATGCATGGCATGCTGGTGATATTCGGCGGGACGGGCGATCTGACGCACCGCAAACTGATGCCCGCGCTGTACAACCTGTGCGCGGACGGGCTGCTGCCCGAAAGCTTTTCTGTTGTGGCGGTGGGGCGCAGAGACAAGACGAATGACCAGTACCGCACGGAGGTGCGGGAGTCGCTGGGGAGGTTCTCGCGTAGCCGCATCAACGACGCTTGCTGGGAAAAGCTGAGTGAAGCCATCCGCTACTTCCGCCTGGACATTGAGGATGCCTCCGGTTACGTGGCGTTGGGCGAATATCTGAATGACATGGACACGGGCAGACAGGGCGCAGGGGGGCGCGTCTATTATCTGGCGGTGGCGCCTGAGCATTTCGAGACCATTGTGTCCGGCTTGCAGGCGGGCAATCTGGCGCAGAGCGGCGGCGCTCACGGACGGCTGGTGATCGAGAAGCCGTTCGGCAAGGACCTCGCGACGGCAGAAGCGCTGAACAACCGTCTGCTCGAGGTGTTCCCCGAGGAGAATATCTACCGCATCGACCACTATCTCGGCAAGGAGATGATACAGAACATCATGGTATTGCGCTTCTGCAACACTGTTTTCGAATCGCTGTGGAGCGGGCGCTATATTGACAATATACAGATATCGCTGTGCGAGCGGCACGGCGTAGGCACACGCGGCGGCTATTACGAGCAGTCGGGCGCGATGCGCGACATGGTGCAGAACCACGCGTTCCAGATACTCTCAATGGTAGCGATGGAGCCGCCCGGCAGCCTGGAGACGGAGGCGATCCGCGCGGAGAAGGTGAAGGTGATCCGCGCCATCGAGGAGATGACGCCGGAGCTGCTGGACACCGACGTGGTGTTCGGGCAGTATGGGCGCGGCATGATCGGCGGACAGACAGTGCCCGGCTATCGCGAGGAGGACAAGGTATCGTCCGATTCGGTGAACGAAACGTTCGTGGCGCTGAAGCTGCATATCAACAACTTCCGCTGGGCGGGCACACCGTTTTACATCCGCACGGGCAAGCGCATGAAGTCCGGCTCGGCACAGATCGTGGTGCAGTTCAAAGCGCTGCCCGACGTGCTGTATTTCAAGGACGGCGCGAAGCAGGACCCCAACCTGCTGGTGATCCGCATACAGCCGGACGTGGGCGTGCTGTTCCAGTTCAACACCAAGGACTCGGGCACGCACAAGGGCATCGTGACCACCCGGATGGACACGTGCTATGCATGCCCGGCGCAGGGCAACACGCCGGAGGCTTATGAGCGGCTGCTGTACGACATACTGCGCGGCGACGCGACGCTGTTCTCGCGCTGGGACGAGGTGGAGGCCTCGTGGAAGCTGGCGGACAGCATCATCGCGCACAAGAAAAACGCCTGCTGCTCGCCCAACTACGCCGCTGGGTCGATGGGGCCGCCCGAGGCGGATGCGCTGCTCGCGCGCGACGGGCGCAAATGGCGCGACGAGACGGAGGAATGGCAATGAGGATATACGATATTTCGATGACGATAAAGCCGGACATGCCGGTATACAAGGGGCGAGCGGAGAAAAGGCCGCACATGTCCGCCGACAGCGACTTTTCGACGGGTACGGCGTACGAGACGCGCATCAATATGAACCTGCATACCGGCACGCACATCGACGCGCCTTTGCACTTCGTGGAACGCGGCGGCACCATCGACGGTATGCCGCTGGAGAAGACGGTCTGCAAATGCCGCGTGGTCGATGTGACGCATGTGATGGGCGGCATATCCGCACAGGACTTCGCGGGCAAGATGATAGAGGCTAGGGACTTTGTGCTGCTCAAATCGCGCAACTCGTTCGAGGACATACTGGAGGGTGACTTCGTATACCTGGACGGCACGGGCGCGCAGTATCTGAAAGACAAAGGAATTGCGGGCGTGGGCTCGGACGCGCTGGGCATCGAGCGGGCGCAGCCGGAGCATGAGACGCACAAGGCTCTGCTGGGCAGCGGCATCGTGATACTGGAAGGGCTGCGGCTGGCGGATGTGCCCGAGGGCGAATATCTGCTGATCGCCGCACCGGTGAAGATACAGGCGGAGGCCGCGCCCGTGCGGGCGATACTGATATCCGGATTGAATATTTAGATTAGCGGAGGAGACGCGTGACGGAAGCGGCAATGAGAGAGACCCTGCAGGAGAGCGCAGAGAGGCGGCAGGTGTGCAACGTTTATTTCTGGTACGACCGTAACTACTGGAACCTGATACCGCTGGCGCTGGGAGAAGAACTGTTCCTGTCGGCGGAGGAAGACGACTTTATAATCGACGGGTTTACCATACGCCGGTTTCGCGACCTGGACGACGTGGTGGCCAAGGACGACATGTGCACCGATATACTGCAAAAGGAGGGCGTGCTGGACGCGCTTGAGGCACCGCCTGTCAACATGACATCGTGGGAGCAGGCGTTTAAGGATCTGCAGCGGCTGGGCGGCAACGTGATTGTGGAGGTGACTCGGCCCGATGCAGATGAGTTCGACTTCGTTATCGGGCGCATAGAGATCATACTCAGGCAGTCGGTATTCGTGCGGCATTTCGACGCGGACGGCGTCTGGCAGGACAGGCCGGTGAAGATTTACTACGGCGATATCGCGAGCGTCACGTTCGCGTCGCGCTATGTGAACATTTTCTCCAGATATCTGGACGAGCCGCCCAAGGCGGCGGTATCGCTGAACCTGAAGCAGACTGAGTAATATATTGCATAGTTACATCACACTCACGCGTCATCCGTCATAAAATATAAGTCCCCCTCATAATGATTAATGTGATCAATGAAGGGGGATTTTTTATGGACACGAACATGAAAGGCGCTGCTGTCATGAAGAGCGCTCCCGCTGCCAGAAGCGCTGCCAAGCCCGCCGTCAAAAAGTCGACAACATTCTGGAAGATGTTCAAGGCCGCGCTCAAGGGCACACTGATATCGATGGTATTTACCGTGGCGGTGACGCTGCTGTTTGCGTTGGTCATCAAGGAGACGGGCATGAAGGACAACACCATCTCTATCATCAATCAGGTGGTGAAGATCGGCGGCATCATACTCGCGTCGTTCTTCGCTGTGAAGGGCCTTCAGGAGAAGCAGTGGCTGGTGGGCGGCATTGCCGGCATACTGTTCATCGTGGTGAGCTACCTGATATTCTCGCTGATCGAGGGCATGTTCGGCAACGTGGCGGTGTTGTTCTCCAACCTGCTGATGGGTCTGCTGATCGGTCTCGTGTTTGCCATCATTGTGGCCAACTTCTTCGGTGCGGGCAAGCGTGCGGGCGGTGCCAAGAAGAGGCCGTCCAAGTCGCGCCGGATGAGTTTCAAGAAGAGTTAGAAGCAGTGTGAGCTGCATATATGGCGATAAGCCGCGGGCAGGGCTGGAGACATGCCGGCTTTGCCCGCGTGCTGCGCCTCAAGGGCGCGTTTTGGGCACAGGCGCGGCAGGAGCCGTAAATATTGTGTTGCAATATGCGGGCGATATATTATATAATCGTCTGGCAGCGATAGGCTGCGCGCCAATTATATTTGGAGGAGTTGCGATGAAGCATATCAAAACGGTTGTGAAGGGCAGCCTGAAGACCAATAAAGAAAAGACGGGCTGCGGCGAATGTCAGACTTCCTGCCAGTCGGCCTGCAAAACTTCGTGCACGCTGGCCAACCAGCGCTGTGAGAATATCAAGAGAAGGTAACAACGGACGCCTGCATAGCTATATATAGAAAGACAACAGGGTTTCCGACAAAACGCGGCGCAGTACTGCCGCCTTTTTTGTTTATCTCAAACCAGGAGTTGAAATATTGATACACGCATTTGAATATGCCGGAGAATTTTATGCGCTGGACGTGGAGACGGGCAGCGTGCATCAGCTGGACAGGCAGGCGTACGAAGCGCTGTTACGCTTGGAGCGGCTGGACGCGGAAGGCGGCGATATAGAAGCGGCGCTCTCCGAGCCGGGCGCGGTGCTGGCCGAGCTGAAAGCGCTCAAAGATGAGGGATTGCTGTTCTCGCCCGCGGACGAAGATACAGGGACGCCGGTGAGTGTGGTGAAGGCGATGTGCCTGCACCTCGCGCACGACTGCAATCTGCGCTGTGCGTATTGCTTCGCCAAGGGCGGGGCGTTCGCGGGGCGGCGCGAGCTGATGAGCGAGGCGGTGGCGCATGCCGCCATCGACTGGCTGGTGCAGGCCTCGGGCACGCGGCGCAATCTGGAGGTGGACTTCTTCGGCGGTGAGCCGCTGATGAACTTTGAGGTACTCAAGAGCACAGTGACCTACGCGCGTTCACTGGAGGCGCAGCACAACAAGCACTTTCGCTTCACGCTGACCACCAATGCCTACGAAGTGACGGATGATATGCGTGCGTACATTGAGGAGCACATGCACAACGTGGTCGTCAGCATCGACGGGCGGCCGCATGTGCACGACGTGGTGCGCAAAACGGCGAGCGGCGGCGGCAGCTACGAGCAGGTGAAGCGCAACGCGCAGAATCTGCTGCTCAGCCGAAAGGGCGAGTACTACGTGCGCGGTACATTCACAGCAAAGAATCTGGACTTTGCCGAGGATGTGCTGCACGTGGCGGATATGGGCTTTACGGGTGTCTCCATCGAGCCGGTGGTGACGTCGGGCGCGAACGCGATCAGGGAAGAGCATCTGCCGGCGGTGTTCGCCGAATACGACCGGCTGGCGCAGGAATACGTGCGGCGGCGCAAGGCAGGCGAAGGGTTCACGTTCTTCCACTTCATGGTGGACTTAAACGCGGGACCGTGCCGTTTGAAGCGTATCCGCGGCTGCGGCGCGGGTACCGAGTACGTGGCCGTCGTGCCGACAGGCGACATCTATCCGTGCCATCAGTTCGTGGGCAGGCCGGAGTATAAGATGGCGCATGTGGACGGGGGCAAGCTGGACGAAGCGCTGGCGAAGAAGTTCTTTGCCTGCAGCATCGACAACATGGACACCTGCAAAAAATGCTGGGCAAAATACTATTGCAGCGGCGGGTGCGCCGCTGCGAACGTGAACATCAACAATGACATAATGAAACCGTACGAAGTGGGCTGCGCGATGCAAAGGAAGCGGCTGGAGCTGGCTATCGGCATGGCCGTGGCGGAACAGATGGAGGAAACATGATACAGTCAGTGAACGGCAATACGCCAGACAAGCCGGTGAGCGCGTATGTGCATATCAGCGCGATGGTGATCGGCGATGTGAAGCTGGGACAGAACAGCAGCGTGTGGCCTTACGCGGTAGTGCGGGGGGACATGGCGCAGATCGTTATCGGCGAGGGCACCAACATACAGGACGGCTGTGTGCTGCACACCGGCAAGTTCAAGCTGAAGATCGGCGACCGCGTGACGGTGGGGCACCGGGCGGTGCTGCACTCGTGCGAAATCGGCAGCGGCACGCTGGTGGGTGCGGGCGCGATCATTCTGGATGCGGCGAAGATCGGCGAGGACTGCGTGATCGCGGCGGGAACGCTGATACCCGGCGGCAAGGTGATTCCCCCCGGCAGCTTCGTGATGGGGCATCCGGCGCAGATCATCCGCGACGCGACACCCGACGAGGTGGCGCACACGTCCGAGATATGCTCCCAGTATGAGACGCTGGCCAAAGCTTATGTGAAGACGGGGATATTGCGTTAGAGTTTTTTGTCAGGTCTCCAGCCATAGCGGCGCGCTGCCCGTGGAGACGCCGATGGCGCCAGCTGACAGCGCGTCGATCACCTGACGGCGCTCGGTGACGAGGCCGCCCGCGATCACGGGAATGTTCACCGCCTCCGAGAAGCGCCGAATGACGTCCGGTATGATGCCGGGCATCAGCTCGACCATGGACGGGCGCACCTTCTCGGCGGTTTTCACCGAGTTCTCGAACGAGGCGCTATCCACCATGAAGAAGCGCTGGATACAGAATATCCCGTTATCCCGCGCGTACTTGACCAGACCGCTGCGTGTGCTGATGATGCCGCTAGGGCTCATGCTCGTCTGAATGTAGTCGAGCGCGCGCGCGCTGGCTGCCAGGCCATCGATTAAGTCCATATGCAAAAACACGTGGCTGCCGGCGGCCTTGGCCATGTCCACCAGCGCCCGGGCTGAAAAGATGTCGGTATTGAGCAAAAACACGGTGGGCACTTTCAGCTCCAGTGCGCGCTCCAGCGCCGGGCGGGTTTGCACCGCGGCGATGATGGGGTTGTCGCGTATCACTTCAATATAATCGTGCACGGTTTTTCTCCTTAATATATACCTATACGCCATTATATCACAATTCTGCTGTGTGTAAACTTGACTGTGAGTATCGCGGCTGCCGGACAAGACAGTCCGTGCAGCGAAACAGGCTATATTTGCACGGATTCGGGCGCTATTTACAAAGATTATCGTTAATGATATGATAAAAATGGAGGTATTGTGTGCATGTCGTACAAGGAATTCTCCCTCGCATCATCGGACGGAACGGCGATGTCTGTCTATTGCTGGTTACCGGAGCGGCCTGTCGCCGCAGTGCAGATCGCGCACGGCGCGGTGGAGCATGCGTTGCGCTACGGCCATTTCGCGCAGCACCTGGCTGACAACGGCTTCGCTGTGTACGCGAACGACCACCGGGGCCACGGCAAAACGGCAGGCAGCCCGGAAAACGTGGCGTATTTGGGCGAGAAGGGCGGCGGCTTTTTGCAGTCGGTGGAGGACATGCACCGGCTGACAACGCATATCAGGGGAGCGCACTCCGGCCTCCCGGTGTTTCTGATGGGGCACAGCATGGGCTCGCTGATGGCGCGCGTGTACGCGTCGCGCTGGGGCGCTGAACTTCATGGTCTGGTGCTCACCGGTACGGGCCGTGTCAGCCCGGCGCTGATCGCGCTGGTACGCGGCATAGCGAAAGTGATTACGGCAGTTCACGGGCGCAGGCATAAATCGCCGCTTTGTCATGAGCTGGTGTTTGGTACGCTGAACCGGCCCTTCAAAGGCGCGACGGGCAGCGAGTTCATCAGCAGCGACGACGGGGTGGTGCAGGCGTACGCAGCGGACGCGTACTGCGGCAATACGGCAACAGCGGCATTTATCGACGAGCTGCTGTACGGCACGCGGGCAGCGTTTAAAAAGGAGACCTTTAGCGGCACACCCAAGAGTTTGCCGTTGTTCATCGGCTCGGGCGAGCTGGATACCATGGGTGGCCCCGGCCTTAAGGAATTGAAAAAGGACGTCGCGGATTACAAAAAAGCGGGCATGGCGGACATGGAGTTCCATGTGTATGAGGGGATGCGCCATGAGATACTGAACGAAAAAGATAAGCAGCGCGTCTATGACGATATAACGGCGTGGCTGAGAAAAGATATAATGTCTTTATGAAAATATACAGGCTCGGCATATTGGGTTATGGCACTATCGGACGGGTACACGCTTACGCGGCAGGCGCGCTTCCGTTTCTGTACGACCTGCCCTTCGGTGTCAGGCTGGCGGGCGTGTATAACCGAACATTTGAGAAGGCACAAAACGCGGTGGACAGCATGGGCTTTGAGTTTGCGGCACGCACACCCGAGGAGCTGATCGCACGGGACGATATCGACGCAGTCAGCATCTGTCTGCCCAACAGCCAGCACGCACAGTATGCCGTGATGGCGCTGGAGGCGGGCAAGCACCTGTACTGCGAAAAACCCATCGCGACCAGCTATGCCGAAGCGCTGCGCATCAAGGCGGCGGCAGACAAGTCGGACAAAGTGGCGCAGATGGTGTTCAACAACCGACACTTTCCGGCAGTGATGCGTGCCAAGCAGCTGGTGGACGAAGGGCGTCTGGGCCGGCTGCTGTCGTTTCAGGTGACGTACAACCACGCGTCCAATGTGGATGCGGGCAAGAAGCATACGTGGCGGTTTTCGCGCGAGCTGTCGGGCACCGGCACGCTGGCGGACATGGGCTCCCATGCGGTTGACCTGCTATGCTTCCTCGCAGGACCGATAGCGCGGCTGAATGCGACGATGCAGACAGCGATGGAGCAACGGCCCGCAGACGGTGGCACAAAGGCGGTGGATGTGGACGATGCGGTGTATATGATGGCGCAGATGAAAAACGGCGCAATGGGTATCATCACGGCATCCAAGCTGGCCACCGGAACCAATGATGATCTGGATATACGGCTGTTCGGCGACAAGGGCGCACTGCGCTTCAACGCGGACTATCCCAACACGGTGGAGTTCTATGACAACACCGAACCGGATGGGGCGTTCGGCGGCAGCCGCGGCTTTAAGGCGATCGAGTCATATCAGCGATACGAAGCACCGGGCGGTCAGATACCCGCGCCCAAGCTGGCGATCGGCTGGGTGAGAGCGCACGTGCACAGCATGTACACCTTCTTCAACAGCATCCACACAGGTACAGCGCCGTCTCCCTCCATTGAGGACGGGGTGTACAACCAATATGTGCTGGACAAAGCCGTGGAATCGGCGGCCTCGGGTACGTGGGTTGCGCTGTAAAGAAATTAACAGTTTATTGGACAAGTTGCGGTTAGTATGTGATATAATCATGGAAATGAACAGGAGGATGGCCTATGCTCTTGGATGCGAATTACGATGAGGGGATGGACAGATGGGATGTGCATCTCTACGGTGAGGTGGATATCTACAACGCCGACAGCTTAAAATCCGAGCTGCACGCCTTGATCGACGAGAGAAAGGCGGATATCGTTCTGGACTGCGCAAGCCTCAAGTATATTGATTCGACGGGGCTCGGGGTGTTGGTGAGCGCGCTCAAGAAGGTGAAGGAAGCCGAAAGGCAGATCTGCATCGTCAGCTTAAAGCCGCATATCGCCAAAATTTTTACACTGACCGGGCTGGACAGAATCTTCGACATTGAGGTGAAGGAAACGTGAGCGGCGATATTATCAGACTTGAGTTTCCGGCAAGGCCCGAATACATACTGGCCGTGCGGCTTGTGGTGTCTGCCGTCGCGGAACGCGGGGGCTTCGGTATCGAGGATATCGAGGATTTGAAGGTGGCCAGCGCGGAGGCATGCATACTGCTGCTGGAGGCCAGGCCCGATGTACTCCGCATTGTCATCACGATGGAGGACGGCATGTCTCTGGAATTCTCGGCGCAGGGGCAGGGCGGTCCGGGCGAGGAGCCGCAGGAAGAGAGCCTCAGCCAATATCTTCTGGAGGCGCTGGTGGACAGCTGTATGATCGATGAAGAAGACGGCGTTGTGAAAGCGGTGCGCTTCAATAAACAGCCGTGTTAGGACTTGTTGGGGACGATATGGAGCAGGTTAGGACGGACGTGACAGAACAGTCGTTGTTTGAGCGCTACGAGAAGACGCGCTCCGAATCGCTGCGCAATCACATTCTGGAGAAGTATCTATATATTGCGGAAATAGTTGCCAAGAAGTTCGTGGGGCGCGGCGTGGAATACGACGACCTGTTCCAGGTGGCTTCTTTGGCACTGGTGAAAGCGCTGGACCGCTTTGAGATAGGCCGCGGCGTCAAGTTTGCCAGCTTTGCGACACCAACGCTGGTGGGTGAGATCAAGAATTACTTCCGCGACAAGACACGCATGGTGCGCATTTCAAGGCGGGAAAGCGAGATGATCCGCAAGCTGGAGGAGGCCAAGTCTGCGCTGACCGCCAAGTACGGCCGCAGCGCCACTCCCGAACAGATGGCCGAATATCTTGAGCTGTCGGTGGAGCGTGTGCTGGAGCTGTTGGAAGCGCAATCGGTGGGGTACGCGACATCGCTGGACAGCTTTGTGGCGATGGGCGAGGATTCCCAGCTGATCAAGCTGGTGGGCAGCACGGACAACGCCTACGAGCAGATCGAGGACCAAGACTTTCTGGACTACTGTATGGATCATCTGAGCGACGTTGAGAAGAAGGTGATCGAACAGCGTTACGGCCAGGACAAGAGCCAGCGAGAGGTGGCCGCGATGCTGGGCGTATCCCAGATGTATGTGTCCAGAATCGAGCGGCGGATACTCGTCAAGTTCAGAAATTTCTACGAAAAATGAGTTTAGGCGCGTGCCATACAGGGTATATAGAGTATGAAGCGCGGCGTGAAAAGCAATGTCTTTTCGTGCGAAAATTATGTGCTTTATGGTAAGTGTGTATGTGTTATTCGAGCCGCTATGTGCTGACTTCTATAGATGATATAAAAACGGTGGCCAACGGTGTGATCACCGGCGTGGGGCGCCATGCGGCGCTTTCGGAAGAGCGCCGGTTTGATATTGCGCTGGTAATCAATGAACTGCTGGCGAACAGCTTTGAGCATGCCAGCCCGTCCGCCAAGACACCGGTGATATTGGCGGCCGGTATGCAGGGAAACAGCCTTTGCATCGGCGTTAAGGACGGCGGCGAAGGGTTTGAATTCGATCAGGCTATGGAGCGGCTTGCCCGGCCTGTGGACGAAGACGGATTATACAAGGAGCGCGGGCGCGGCCTCCGGCTGGTTCAGGCGCTGTGTCAGGACATGAATTTTGGCGGGCGCGGCAACAGCGTGGAGGTACGTATAGACCTTTAGACGGCCGAAATCAAAAAACGGTTTTTCGCGCTTTTTTTATATTCCTTTATAAAGGAATTTTTTTTTTAACGGAGAAATAATAAAGGTGACCAACAGGAAGGGTTGAAAATGGCAGTCAGGCGAAGAACGAGTGGCCG
>JAEZHF010000058.1 GCA_023416745.1 Bacillota bacterium | reverse complement strand
GATATCGTTTCCGTCGGCATCGACAGCCAGATGTCCGGGCGTGAACCCGGCTGCATCATGGGCGTGGATAAGGACTGGAACGCATCCATGTACTACGATTCGTGGCTGGATGTACGCTGCGAGAAATACATGGGCATGATGAAGGAGCGTATCGGCCGCCGCACGATTGAGCTGACAGGCGCGCCGGTTACGTATGATCATGGTCCCAAGATCGTATGGTGGAAGAACGAGCATCCGGACGTTTATGCAAAGACAGCGAAATACGTGGAACCCAACGTTTACGTGATAGGCCGGATGTGCGGACTGAAAGCGGACGACGCGTATATCGACTATACCAACCTGCACTTTACCGGTTTTGCGGACAACCTGAACAAAACGTGGGCCGATGAGCTCATGGAGCCGTTCGGCATCGACAGAAACAAACTGCCGGATATCAAGGCGCCGTACGATGTGGTGGGCAAGATCAGCAAGGACTTTGCCGCACTGACCGGCCTCAAAGAGGGTATGCCGGTGGTGGCGGGCGCGGGAGACCAGGCCGCGACGGCGCTGGGCGCGGGCATCATTAAGCCCGGCATGGCCTACGACGTGGGCGGCACCGCTTCTGTGTTCAGCTTCTTCGCGGACAGCTATCAGCCGGACACCATGACAGGCACGTTCATGCAGATGCGTTCCGTCATCGACGGCGGATGGCAGCCGCTGGCCTTCATCAACGGCGGCGGGCTGTGTCTGCGGTGGTTCCGGGATGAACTGACGGGCGCGGGCGTCAGCATGAGCTATGACGACCTGTCGGCGGAGGCGAAGGACGTAAGCGCCGGCTCGGACGGGCTGGTGTTCGTGCCGCATTTCGGCGGGCGCGTGACGCCCAACGACCCGTATGTGCGCGGCAGCTGGGTGGGTCTCAAGTTCACGCACAAGCGCGCGCACATGTGGCGTTCCGTCATGGAAAGCATCGCGTACGAGTACCGGTATTATCAGGAGGTGGCGGGGCAGCTTTATCCCGGCGCGGATTTAAAGGTGATGTACGCCATCGGCGGCGGCGCCAAGAGCCCGCTGTTCCTGTCCATCAAAAGCGATGTGCTGGGCGTACCGGTGGCCAAGCTCAAGGCGTCAGACAGCGCGCTGATCGGCTCGGCGGTGATCGCGGGCTACGGCGTGGGTCTGTTCAGCAGCATCGAGGAGCCCATACTCAAGGTAACCAGAATCGATGAAACGGTTCAGCCGGATATGGCACGGCATGCGAAATACGCGCCCTATTTTGAGGTATACAAGGACGTTATCGAACTGCTTCATAAAGTCTATATGAAGGAAGGGTTTGCAGGTTGAACAAGAATACGGATGAGAACATATTCGCCGAGGAGCGAAAGCATCTGATCGTTGATCTGATCAACAAGGAAGTGAAAACGACGGTGGCGGATCTGTGCGAGCGGTTTTCTGTGTCGCCCGCCACCATTCGCAACGACCTTCGTGAGCTGGAGTTCGCCGGGCTGTTAAAGCGCACGCACGGCGGAGCGATCAGCAACCGCAAGGCCAGCTTCGAGCTGAACTCCTACCAGAAGGAAGTCGAGAATATCGACAAGAAGGCCGCCATCTGCCGGGCCGCAGCCAAGTACGTGCAGGACGGCGACATCATCGCCATCGACACCGGCACCACCATGTTTGAATTCACCAAGTTGATTGCCTCTAACAAGGATATCAAGGTGGTCACCAACGACCTGCAGATTGCGGCGTATCTGGAAAAGTTCTCGGAGATCGACACGATACTGACGGGCGGTATGGTGCGGCGCAACTTCCACAGCACAGTGGGGGCGCTGGCGCTCGAATCCATCAAGGGACTGAATGTGGACCGCAGCTTCATGGCGGCCAACGGCGTGCATTTAACGCGGGGCATCACCACACCCAACATCGAGCAGGCACAGGTGAAGCAGGGGCTGGTGGCCGCGGCGGACGAGGTGATACTGCTGGCGGACAGCTCTAAATTCGGCAAAGCTTCGTTTGTCAAATTCGCCGACTTCTCGCAAACAGACCTGGTGATCACGGACGACGGGCTGCCGGATGACATTCACACCGAGCTCATTCGCATGGGTGTTAATGTGGAAATTGCCCGCGGGTGAGTGCAAACGCGCAAAATAAAATTTATTTCATGATATTTAAAATAAAATAATATTTTATGTTGTATTTTTGAGCGTATCATTTATAATATCATCAGGGCTAGTAATACTGGGTTTAAAATACTATTGCACAACGTACAGGTATTAAGGTATTGCTTTAGCTGTAGGTATGCAAAATGCGATGGAATTAACATAATTGTAATGATGTTTGTTTTACATTTTAATTTAAATATATTATAATTCAGGCATAAATGAACAGAGGATAAGAGATGTCGGGTGTGAATAAGGGTTCGACTGCGAAGAACAGGCAAGCAAAGCCAATCAGCAAGAAAGAAAAGCACATCCTCACCGCAATTTTGGCAGTGCTGGTCATTGCCATCGCGTGCGTCAGCGTTTTTCTGTTGTATCCCCGGCTGGCTGGCAGGCCTGACTGGCAGATTATGCTGTCGCTGGACTTCAACGACAGCACATGGATTGAAGACATGGCATTTAATCGAATCAAACCCACTAAGAAAACTATTGATATCAACTCATCCTTTGTGTATTCTCAGGATACAGCCTACATTACATGTTCTTACGCCTCTTCCGCCAGCGTACAGGACGCAAAGGAATATTACCTCGGACAGATACCCGGTTCGGTGGATAATGAAGCCGGCGAAACAATGAGAATGAACATTGTGGGTGAAAAGAACGGCGAAAAATACGACATTACAAATTACGAAGCCGATATGTTCAACGCTTACGACGTCAAGGTGACGATCGACAGGGAGAAAGCCGCAAAGATCAAAGAAAAGCTGATCGAAGAGTTTCCGCAGCAGGCAGTGGACGGTGTTCCTGAGTTCGCCGGTATTTTATCCGGTGAAAAGCTGGGTGGGTACATCACGTATAACGACGATGAACTGTCCAGCTATTCTTATGCCGGACACCCCATTTTTTCCATGGCATATCGTTATAACGGAGCCAAGGGCGAACTGACTCAAATACAGAAACAGCTGGAAGCTAACTACGCGGACAGCATCATGTTTGAAGATGCGGACACAGTTTATATCAAGAATCAGGGATACATCATTTCGATGAGCGTTGTAGAGAGCGACCAAAATTATCTGGCTGTGATCACCGTTCAGAAAATCCCGGCGGATGCCCTTTCGGGCTTGGGGTGAGCCTGCTGGCAAAAATAAAAAAAAGTTGGATTAGCCCTATGAGGCTTATACATATAATAGTTACAGAAAACAGAGTGGTTAAAAAGCAATTAATTAGGAATTTAAGATGTTGGCATGTGCAGTGCATGTCAAGTAAACAATAATTATTTTTAAGGAGGAAGACAAATGAAAACGGTATTGCGCTTTGCTGTGGTGGCTCTTCTGCTTGTATTAGTGGCCATTACGCTTGTCGCCTGCGGCAAGCCTGCTGCAGATCAGAACGCTTCCGATGACAGCAGTGCTGTTAAGGGCGTTTATCAGAACCTGGATCCCAACAGAGAGTACTATCTGGCTTCGTCACATAATGCTCATCCGTACTTCAAGGATTCTCACGTTGGTCTGCGCTATGCAGCAATCTATTTTAATGTGAAGATCACGGCTGTGGGTCCTGACGGCTGGGATACGGCGGCTCAGGCTCAGGCTCTTGAGCAGACGCTGGCCAAAAAACCCGCGGGCATCATCATCCGTGGTTACGACTCCGCTTCTGTGGACGCTTCCCTGAAAGCTCAGCAAGCTGGCATCCCGATCGTTTGCACCGAAGCGAAGCCGACCGAAGGCCGCGGCACGACCGTTCCTGGCGCTCTGACCTTCATTGGTCTTGACAACTTCCAGTGCGGCGCTGACACGGCTGCTGAGCTCATCAAGAGAGCCGGCGACTCGGGCGTTGTGGGCATCCAGGGCAACTGGGGTGCTTCCAACACCGATGCGAAACTGGCTGGCATCAAGGATTGGCTGGCTAACAATGCTCCTGGCTGGACCATCTGCGGCGAAGCTGACGACAAGGCGACCACCAATGACGCGATCGTTGCTGCGAAGTCCCTGATCAACAGCTATCCGGAAATGACGGCTATTCTGGGTATCGACTCCTCGTCCGGTTCCGGTATTGCGAACGCGATGAGCGAGCTGAACATCGAAGCTGGCAAATACAAAGTCGTCGTTCACGACAGAGAGCCCGCTACGCTGGAGTTCATCCAGAAGGGTTACATCGATGCGACGCTGATCAACAAGACGGCTTCTCAGGAATTCATGGCGATGCTCGTTATGGAAGACTGGAACAACGGCGGTCTGGCGAACATTCCGGTTTCTTCGGACAACAAAGCAGCCGGCGTGAACCCGGTTCCCGACAACATGATCATCACGGCTGTTGTTATCGACAAGACCAACGTCGACTACTTCCTGGCTGACAAGTTACCGGCGAACGAGACAAGCCTGTACAACAGATAATCAGATACGAAACTTTGCACAAGGGCTTGGGTGAAACATCCCAAGCCCTTGCAAAGATATTATAACGATATTATTTGGAAAGTTATTATGCATCATTTATAATGATTTTTTGTTATGTTTATGACTATGTGAATTTGTGGTTTTCAACCATTTAGTATATATAAAGGAGAAAAGGAATGGACAGCGGAAAAGAGAAGTTTCTTGTTATAGATAACATTTCCAAGTCGTACGGCGTGGTTCAAGCCTTGAAGAACGTGACGTTTTCCATTGCAAAAGGCGAGGTTCATACGCTGCTGGGTGAAAACGGCGCCGGAAAATCGACGCTGATCAAGATCATCAGCGGTGAGGAAGCGCCGGATTCCGGAACCATCACGCTGGACGGAGAAACGATCAAGAATTATTCGCCGATGGTGGCCAAAGCCATGGGCATCGCAATGGTGCATCAGGAGCTGGCGATATTTGATAACATGACTGTTGCGGAGAACATTTTCCCGACGCTTGAGTTCCTGACCAAGTCCGGCGCGATCGACAAAAAGCGGCTGATCAAGGAAGCTCAGGAGAAGATTGACCTGTTCGGCATGGACCTGGTGCCGTCGCAGCGCATGGATTCGCTGACAGTGGCGCAGCAGCAGATGACGGAAATACTGCGTGCCATCAGTGCCGGTTCCAAACTGGTGCTGCTCGATGAGCCGACATCCGGCCTGAACAAGGAAGAGACAGCCAACCTGATGAAGATCATCGATGCGCTGCGCTCACGGGGCATTACGATCATATACATCTCGCACCGTATTGCGGAGATCATGCAGATATCCGACCGCATCACGGTTATGAGAGACGGCGAGTATATCACCACCTTCACCAACGATGAGAATCTCAAGGAGATCGACCTCATCAGCCGCATGGTGGGCCGCGAGCTGACCAGCAGCCTGTATAAGCGCAAGACCTATACCGGCAAGGTTGAGGACGCCGCGGTATTTGAAGTGAAGGACATGAACAAAAAGAATGCGGTGTACGACATCGACTTCCAGCTTAAAAAGGGCGAGGTGCTGGGCTTCTTCGGCCTTGAAGGCTCAGGAACCAACTCGGTTTCCCGCATGATATTCGGGCTTGAGGCGATGGAAAGCGGCGAGGTGTACTTCAAAGGCGAAAAGATCAGCAAGGTGAACACCACCACGATGGTCGACAAGAAGATCATGTACATCAACAACAACAGAAAGCACGCCGGGCTGCTGCTGGATTCGTCAACGCTGAACAACATGTCGATGCCGGTTCTGAAGGATTTCTCCAAGGGAGCGATCATCGACAACAGAAAGCTGATCGACCATACCTGCAAGTATATCGATGCGTTCAACGTTGTTATTCCGTCGGTATACCAGAAACCGCGCAACCTGTCGGGCGGCAACCAGCAAAAAGTGCTGATGTCCATCTGCCTCGGCAAAGAGCCGGAGTTGCTGATCATCAACGAACCCACCCGGGGCATCGACGTGGGCGCGAAGGCGGAGATACACAGGTTTTTGCTGAACGAAGTGGAGAAGGGCGTGGGGCTTATCGTGTTCAGCTCCGAGCTGCCTGAGCTGATGAGCCTGTGCGACCGGATCATCGTGATGAAAAACAAGCGCATCGTCGGCGAGATCAGCAAGGAAGAGATCTCCGAAGAGTCCATCATGACGATTGCAGCCGGCGGAATGTAAAAGGGGGATAAGAAAATGGAACAAAGAATAACAACCCTTGACAACAGAAAGAAATTCAACTGGTCGAGCCTGACCATCATTATTCTGACGCTGCTCCTTGGCATCGGACTGACGGTCTCGAGCGACAAGTTCTTAGTCTATCAGAACATACACGACCTGTTGTTTGATACCTCGTTCATGTTCTTCGGAGTCATCGGTTTTACGTACCTGATGATCATGGGCGAAATCGATTTGTCGGTTGGCTCCATGTATGCGTTTTCCGGCATGTTCCTGGGGATGCTGTGCAGCTGGGGGCTTCCGTTTTATGCGGGACTGCCCATTGCTCTGCTGGCCGCCGCACTCATCGGCCTGGTGAACGGCGTTTTGGTGGTGCGTTTCAGGGTACCGTCTATGATGGTGACGCTGGGCATGATGACAGCCTTGAAGGGCCTTGCCAATCTGCTGTGCTCCAACCTTTACGGTTATTATTATCCGGAAGCGTATAACGATCTGTCTAAATACTCTATAAAATTCGGTGGCGGTACAGAAATGTTCCTGCTCATCGTCGTGATGATCGTTCTCGTTGTGGTGCTCGAGTTCATGCTGCACCGTACGTCGATATTCAGAAAGATGTACTACGTGGGCGAGAACCTCGACACGGCGCGTATTTACGGCATCAAGTCGGGCAAGATCAAGATCATTACGTTCATTTCTTCCGCCTTTACGGCGGCTATCGGCGGCATACTGATCGGTTCGCGTATCCATTACGCAGAGCCCACAATCGGTATCGGCTACGAGTTCCAGATGCTGACCGCTGCGGTGCTGGGCGGAGCGAGCCTGTTCGGCGGCAAGGGCAGTGTGCTGCGGGCAACGGTGGCGCTGCTGTTCCTTCAGATGATTTCAAAAGGTATGGTTCTGCATAACATTGAGCCGCTGCTGCAGCAGATCATCGTCGGTATCATTTTGATCATTGCGGTGTACCTTGACACGCGCGTGAACAAAATGGCGAAATCCTGACGGGCTGCCGGCAGAGAAAGAGGTGCATGATGAATAATGTGAAGACGACATTTAAAAAACTGATAAAAATGAACGGCAGTGTCGCACTGATGATGTGCATCGTGATGATCATCTTCCTTGCGATTACCCAGACAAGAATATTCTTTGACAAGCTGAACCTGGAAGCGCTGATGAACTCGATATCGCCAGAAGGTATTGTGGCACTGGGCATGATGGTGCTGCTGATCACGGGCGTATTCGACCTGTCGGTGGGCAGCGTGATGTGTCTGAGCGGTCTGGTCACGGCGATGAGCCTGACAGCCGGCGTGCCGGGGATACTGGCCATATTGATCGGCCTTGCGGTGGGTGCACTCGTTGGTCTGATTAACGGCTTTCTTGTGGAGATTGGCGGCATCAACGCGCTGATTACCACGATCGGCACACAGTTCGTGTTCAGGGGCACTTCCGAGCTGCTGCTGGTCGGCCGCGGCAAAGGCGGCTTCTCCGGCTTCCCGGCAGATTTTGTGCAGTTTGGGCGCGGCGGTTTGCTCGGCATCTACTGGATGTTCTGGATTCTTATCATATTGGTTGTGGTGATGACGCTCTACATTTCCAAGAGGCCCACGGGGCGTCGTCTGTACTTCATCGGCGGCAACGAACCGGCAGCCAAACTGATGGGTATCAAAAAGAGAAAGATCAGAGTCAGCGCGTTCGTGCTTTCCGGCGTTTTGGCGGCGCTCGCGGGCATACTGATCACAGCCAAGTCGGACGCGGCCAACCGCTACACCGGACAAACCTCGCACATGAACGTCATCATCGCGTGCGTGATCGGCGGCGGCAGTATGAACGGCGGACAGGGAACGATACTGGGCGCGCTGTTCGGAACAGTGTTCCTCGCGCTGCTGCAGAATGCGTTCAACCTGTTTAACGTGGACCCGTCCTTACAGCTGATACTGATCGGGTGTGTGCTGATGGCGGTGGTGTCCATCGACGGTTACCTGACCATCCGCAGACTCAAGGAACTGGGCAGAATGTAACGGATGAATTAAAAAGACTACGGGACCCTGGCGGCCTTAACCGTCAGGGTTCTTTCTTCCCGAAGCCGCTTTCAGCTTAACAAAAACGATGATAAATGACATGACATTTGTGAACAAGCGTTGTTTTTTAAATACCATTCGTATATAATGGACATGCATGAAGTATGTTTAATAATATTCGTGGAGGATATTCAATGATAAAAACAGGTGAAGTTGTTGCGAAAGCGCTGGAAGCGGGCATCGTGGTGCCGGCATTCAACGTGCCCTACCTGCCGATGGCTGAGGCCATCATTCAGGCGGTAGCGGATGAGGACTCGTTCGCACTCGTGCAGGTGGCCCGTCTGGAGTGGGAGAAGTTTGAGGCCAAAAGCCTCAAAGCCGTGCGGGATGAATTCATGAAATTCAATGACCCGATACATGTACGGCTGCATCTTGATCATGTGCCGGTGATCGACGAGGATCATCTTGAGGTGGACTATGTCTCCATCATCAAGGAAGCGATCGAACTTGGTTACCAGTCGGTGATGGTGGATGCGTCACGGCTGGATCTTAATGGAAACATTGAGGCGACAGCAAAGGTAGCGGAGCTGGCGCACGCCGCGGGTATCGTCTGCGAGGCGGAGCTGGGCGCGGTGCTGGGTCACGAATCCGGCCCGATGAAGCCGTATGAAGAGATTTTTGCATCCGGCGAAGGCTTCACGCGTATCGACGAAGCCAAGCGGTTTGCTGCCGAATCAGGCTGCGACTGGCTGTCCGTCGCGGTGGGCAACATTCACGGCGCTATTTCCGGCGCGCTGAAGGATCAGAAGAAACCGGAGGCGCGGCTCAATATAGAGCATCTGATCAAGCTTCGTGAAGCCACCGGCCTTCCGCTGGTGCTGCACGGCGGCTCGGGCATCAAGCAGGCCGATATACTGGCTGCGGTGCAAAACGGCATCCCGAAGATCAACGTGGGCACCGAGATCCGCCAACCGTATGAAGTGGCGATGAAGGAGACCGGCGACGTCAAGAAAGCGCAAAAGGCCTGCTATGAACGCACACGCTGGGTCATCAATGAGTTTTTCCACATCACAGGTTCGCGCAAGATCGTCGCGGAATAACATTTCCTCAACAACAAATTTAAAGGATGCGGTGAAGGGGGCCTGGTCCCCTTCACTGACATCGGCTGATGAACGGCCTAACTGTACTTGAGAAAGATATCGATGAAAGAAGCATACATTGTCGTAATAGATGCGGGCAGCACCAAGATCAAGACGGCTGTCTATGACAGCGGCGGGCGTCATGTGGCCTCGTCGGACTTAAGGTCGCCCCGGGAAACGCAAAATCCCGGGCTGTCTGACGCGCAGGTGTATTACGATGCTGTACTGGAGTGCCTCAAAAACACAGCCGATATGCTGGCTAACCGGCAAGGCGCGGTGGAAGTGATCGCGATGACGGGGCAGATGGCGGGTGCCGTGGGCGTGGACAAGGACTGGAACGCGGTCACTTTATGGTCGGGAACGATGCACACCGATCATATTCCCTATTTTCAGTGCTTACCGGAGGAATACCATCAAAAGCTGCTGCCGGTATGCGGCACCAACGCGCCTTTTATGCTGCCCAAGATCAAATGGATGCAGGACACGTACGGCGGCTGCAAACGGGCGGAAAAGTTCCTGATCATGGGCAACTACGTCGCGGGGCGCATGGCGTGCATCGACATCGGTGACGCGTTTATCGACCGTACGCTGCTGGAATGGACGGGCTGCGCGGACATCAGCAACGACAGCTGGTCGGACAGCCTGTGTGCTCTGGCGGATATGGATATGGCAAAGCTGCCGCGCATCGTGCCGTCCAGCACGGTGATCGGGCGACTGGAACGGGAAGCATCGCTAAGAACGGGGCTCGCGGCGGGCATTCCCATCGTGGCGGGCGCGGGCGACAAACCGGCCGGATGCATCGGCGCGGGCGTGGTGCAGCCCGGGCAGTTGATTGACGAAAGCTCCACAGTGGGGGCGCTCAGCCAGTGTCTGGACGTGTTCGTGCCGGATACCAAGCACCGTATGCTGGAGACGATACCCTCGCCGATACCCGGCGAATATTATTCAATGGTCTATTTCGCTGGCTCAGGCGCGGCGCTGGAATGGTTTCTGACGGGCGTCTGCCGGCTGGCTGCCGATAAAGGTGCTTTTGAGGAGATGAACGCGAAGGCGGCTGCATTGCCGCCGGGCAGCGAAGGCCTGCTGGGCATCGGTATGCTGAGCGGCCGGGCACTGCCGCCGGACCCGGATGTGCGCGGTCTTTGGATGGGGCATTCGTGGAATCACAAAGCACCGCATTTCTACCGTTCGCTGCTGGAAAGCTTCGGCTATGAGTTTGCCTGCGCGCTAAACGTGATGCGCGAGACTTACCCGCATCTGCAGGCAGACGAAGTACTGGCCATCGGCGGCGGTGCGCGGTCGGGTTTGTTCAACCAGATCAAAGCGGACATTATGGGCTTGCCTTATGCGCCGCTGGAGCGAGACGACCTGACGATGCTGGGTGCGTCGATCATCGGCGGTTATGCTGTGGGCATCTACAACGACATCAAGCAGACGGCACAGCGCTTCGCGCACGCGCAGATGCGGTTTGAACCAAACGAGAAGAACCACGCGGCATATCAGCCGTACGCGCGGCTGTACGGAGCGGCCTACGACGTATTGAGGCCACTGTATGAGGAGCTGGGAAGACTGAGAAATTTGATTTGAGTTTCATTTGAGGGAGATTGCAACATGACACATAAAGAACGCGTGATGGCGGCGATAGAACATCGTGAGCCCGACCGGGTGCCCCGCGATTTGGGCAGCGTGGGCAACATGATCTGTGACGCGACGCACCTGAAGGTGAGGGCGCTGCTGGGCCTTGAAGGCGAGCCGCAGGTTTACAGGCGGGGCAGCACGACGAGCTATTATGACGAACAGATGCTGGATGCGTTTGATATCGACTTTCGGCACGTGTGGCTGGATTCCCCCGACAAGCCCAAGACCATACTCAACGAGGATGGAACGACCACGGATATGTGGGGCGTCACGTGGAGCACAGCAGGCTCGCATCCGGTCGTATTCCCGCTGATGGGCAAGAGCGAGCAGGATGTGGCGAATTACAAGGCGCCGGTGCTCAAGAAGAACTGGGATATCACCAGTATGAAAGAGCGCGCCCGATATCTGCACGAGCAGACGGATTACGCGGTGGTTGCGAAGTCCATGATGGGGCCGGGCGGCATGTTTGAGCGGTGCGGTTATATCCGCGGCATTGACGATTTTTTCATTGATATGATGATCAACAAGGATGTGGCACACCACCTGATCGACGAGATCACAAGGGTGGAGATCGAAATGTGGGACATATTCCTGGATGCGGTGGGGCCGTATATCGACATTGTGCAGCGCGTGGCCGATGTGGGCACACAGACGGGGCTGTTCATATCCAAGGAGCTTTACCGTGAATTCATCAAACCGGCGGAGGCCAGGGTGTACAGCCATATCAAGCAGCGCGCCCCGCAAGTGAAGCTGTGGTTTCACAGCTGCGGCGCGGTCTCGGAGCTGATCGACGATTTTATCGATTTCGGGACGGATATATTGAACCCGGTGCAGCCGTTGGCGACAGGTATGGATTCATTCGAATTAAAGAAACGGTACGGCGATCGGCTCTGTTTCCACGGCGGCATCGATCTGCAAAGGGCTATGCCGGGTACCATTGAGGATGTGAAGCGTGAAGTGGAAACACGCATCCGGGCGTTCGCGCCGGGCGGCGGGTACATACTGGCGCCGGCGAACCATATTCAGGACGATACGCCGCCGGAAAACATCGTGTTCCTGTATCAGTACGCCAAGGAGTTCGGGACTTATCCGATCAAATAATGACGACTAATTGTCAGGGGGGTGGCATATGGCGCAATACCTGATGGGCATCGACAATGGCAGCACCGCAATCAAGGCCGGGATATACGACCTTGACGGACGTGAGGTCGCTGTGGCCGGTTCCGCGTGCGACGTGATCGTCCCTGTGCCCGGCTTCTACGAGCGCGACATGGACGGCATCTGGGCGGCAAACGCGCAGGCGGTCCGCGGTGCGATAGACAAGGCGGGCATTTCCGCGAAGGATATCGCCGCGGTGTCGATGACGGGGCACGGCAACGGTCTGCATCTCATCGGTGCGGACGGGCGTCCGGTACACAACGCGATCGAGGGCATGGACGGGCGCGCCGCGGGCATCGTAGAGCGCTGGATGAACGACGGCACGTTCGACCGTATACACCCCAAGGCGATGCAGTCGCTGTGGCCAGCGCTCACGGCCTGCCTGCTGGCCTGGATGACGGAAAACAAGCCGGATGCGCTGGACAAGGCGCGCTGGATATTCACCATTACCGACTATGTGCGCTATCAGCTCACCGGTCAGGCTCATGCCGAGATCACGACGCTGTCGGGCGGCGGAACGGTGAACGTGGGAACGGGCGCTTATGACCGGGAACTGCTGAACCTGATGGGCATCGGCGGCGTATACGATAAGCTGCCGCCCATCGTGCAGTCCACCGATATCTGCGGTCATGTGACTGCACAGGCGGCGCGAGATACGGGCCTTGCGGAAGGCACACCGGTGGCGGGCGGTATGTATGATATTGACTCGGCGGGCATCGCTGCGGGTATGGTGGACGAGACGCTGTGGAACGTGATCGCCGGAACGTGGTGCAACAACCAGTTTGTGAGCCAAAAGCCGCTGCAGAACAAGGATTTCTTCAGCACCACCGTGTATTCCAAGCCGGGCTACTGGCTGATGCTGGAGGGCAGCCCGACGTCCGCGAGCAACCTTGAATGGTTTGTGCGCGAATTCCTGCAAACTGAGAAGCAGCAGGCCAAGGCCAGCGGCACGTCCGTCTACGAGATATGCAACAACGCGGTACGGCGCACGCAGCCGGACGAAACGGAAATCGTATTTGTGCCGTTCCTCTACGGCAGCAACGCGGGGCTCAAGGCCAAGGCGGTGTTCGTGGGGCTGGAGGGCTGGCACAAGCGGGAGCATATTGTCCGCGCGATATACGAGGGCATCTGCTTCTCGCACCGGCATCACATCGAAAAGATACTGGCGGTGCAGAAACCGCCGCAGGCTGTGCGCATTGCGGGCGGCGCGGCGCGTTCGGACGTGTGGGTGCAGATGTTTGCGGATGTGCTGGGCATGCCGATGGAGATGACCGCGGCGTCCGAACTGGGCACGCTGGGCGCGGCGATGTGTGCCGGCGTGGGCGTGGGGCTGCTGCAGAGCTTCGACGAAGCGGCGCGCAATATGGTGCGAGTGACGCGGCGCGTTGAACCGGACGCATCCAAAGCAGGCGTGTACGCGAACAAATACAGGCTGTATAAAAAAGCGATCGGGAGCCTGGCGGGCTACTGGGAATAAGTCGCTTTAATAGTATTGGAGGGATATTGTGAATAAGCAAGAAGAACTGAAGGTGGTGTATTATGCGCCGCGGGACATCCGGGTGGAACCGTTCGGCGATATGCCAAGGCCGGGCGACGGGGAAGTGCTGATCAAGGTGGAGGCCTGCGCGATATGCGGCTCTGACCTCAAGACGTACCTGAACGGCAACCCCCGCATGCGCCCCCCGGCCATCATCGGCCACGAATTCTGCGGCACCATCATCGAGACGGGCGCGGGCGTGACGAACTACCATGCCGGACAGCGTGTGACGATGGCGACCACGATGGGCTGCGGTGAATGCGTCTACTGCCGCGAAGGCAAGACCAACATCTGCAAGAACCTCAAGGCGATGGGTTTCCATTGCAACGGCGCAATGGCGGCTTATACCGTGGTGCCAGCCGGTGCGGTGAAGATGGGCAATATCGTGGACGTGGGCGATTTGGACGCGGAGATCGCAGCACTGACCGAGCCGATGTCCTGCGCGATCAATGGACTGGGGCGGCTGCCCAAGGGTGCGGTCAAGTCGGCGCTGATCATCGGCATCGGCGCACTGGGCATGATGCACGCGCTGGCGCTGCAGGAATACGGCGTGGATAATATCGTCTGCGTAAGCGGTCCCGGCCCAAAGAAGGACATCATGACGAGCCTTGGTTTCACCGTGATCGGCCGGGAAGAGGTGGACGAAAAGTATCTGGAGCTGTCAGGCGGGGACGGCTTCGATCTGGTGGTGATCACCGCGCCGTCTAATGCGGTACAGGCCGAGGCGATCAAGTACGCCCGCAAGGGCGGCTATGTGTCGTACTTTGCGAGCCTGCCGCCGGGCAGTGAGATGATACTGCTCAACAGCCGCACACTGCATTACAACGAACTGATACTGTTCGGCACGTCGGACTCCACTGCGGAGCATGTGAAGCAGGCGCAGGTGATATTGAACGCCCGAAAAGACGCGTTTAAAAAGATCATCACCACGCTGCCGCTGAAGGATTTTCAAAAGGGCGTTGACGGCCTGCTGGATAAATCGCTGGCTAAAGTGGTGCTTATACCCTAAGCTAGTCGTGTGATGAGCCCGTCAAAATGAATGGCGGGCTTTTTTATACGCTTTCGGATGCCTATATTAACGTTTCGATTGTAATCTAAAAGTAACAACATAAACCAGCTTAATGGATGAAGAGCATCCATCCGGCAGCCGGGTGGCTACAGTCTTCTCACAGCGGTTCCCCGAAAGCCGCCGACAGAAAAATGGACGTAATCCATGCTGTCAATAATCCGCACCAAATCCGAACCTGTTACGTAGTATAGATTAGCTTTGGAAAAAGCGGTCCATATCAAATTATTTTTCAGGAGGAGCTTTAATATGGGTAACGGATGCGGAGGCTTCGGCGGATTTGGCGGAAACAGCTGTTGTTGGATCATCATTCTGCTGCTGTGCTGCTGCGGCGGCTGGGGCGGCAATGGATGCGGAGACAATGTCGGCGGAGTCGGCGGCTGGGGCGGCGGCTTTGGCGGCAACAGCTGCTGCTGGATCATCATTCTGCTGCTGTGCTGCTGCGGCGGCTTTGGCGGCTGCGGTTGCAACCAGGGAGTCGGCTGCTGATTACTTAGACTCAAGGCGGAGACAGAATACGGCATCTGAGGACAAAACACATAAGATTTCATTACATGAGGGAGAGGCGTCCGGCAAGGACGCTTCTCTTCTTTGACATTTGGGAAAACAGAACGGTACAAATGAATTTATAGTGCGCAGAAAAGTGGATATCAGCCTTCAGGCGCATAAAAAGAGCGGCTCCGGTACAATACGCCCGGAGCCGCTTAGGCCACTTGATTTAATCCATCACATACATCACTTTGTTAAAGAAGGTCTGACGCTGCGCCATCATCTGTATGGGAGCCACGCCGTCCTCCAGACGCACCCGGTGGGACACCAGCGGCGCGACATCGATGGTTTTGGAGGCAATCAGCTCGGCGGCCGTCTTCCATTCGTTCTTGGGCAGGTTGCTGTATACCGAGTTCCAGGTGCCGGTCAGCGTCAGCTGCCGGCGGAGAATCGACTCGTAAGCCGGTATGGACAGCGTCATTGCCTTGTGCGGCGTGCCCACCGCGATCACGCGGCCGAACTTGCGCGTGGCGAGCAGGCAGCTTTCAAGGCTGGAGGCCGCGCCCGCGGCCTCCAGCGCGATGTCCGCGCCCACGCCGTTGGTCTGCTCTTTGATCCACATGGGCAGATCGATTTTCAGGCTGTTGACGGCATGCTCAAAGCCCATCTGCCTGGCGAAATCCACCTTGCTCTGGTCCACGTCGATCATCAGCACCTTGCAGCACCGGGTGTTCTTTGCGATCAGGCCCATCAGCACGCCGATGGGGCCGCAGCCGAACACGGCCACGGTGTCCAGTATGTCCGGGTTCGCAAGACGGATGGCGTGCATCGCGATGCCGGTGGGCTCGCACAGCGCCAGCTCCTCGTAGGTCACGTCTTCACGCGGGGCCGGCACCAGATTGGGCACGGGCACGGCCACATACTCGGCGAACGCGCCGTTGCGGCGGGAACCGAGATAGTCGTAGTCCTCGCACTGCGCGTACTGGCCGATCTGGCAGCTGTCGCACTTCAGACAGGGGATCAGCGGGAATACCGCCGCCTTCTTGCCCACGAGCGAGGCGTCCGCGCCGGGTCCAGCCTCTACGATCTGTCCGGCAAACTCATGGCCGGGTATCAGCGGAAAGCTGTAGGTGCCCTTCTCCAGCACGCGGGGGATATCGCTGCCGCAGATGCCCGCGGCCTTCACCTCCATCAGCACTTCATTATTGCCCGGGACGGGCTTTGGCACTTCTTCGTATCTTAAGTCGCCGACGGCGTGCAATACAAGCGCTTTCATCGTCGCCACCTCATTCGCCCATCTGCACGACGGCTTTCATGCCCTTGCCGGACGCCGCGTAGTCGAACGCCTGCTGTATCTCGTCGAGGCTGAATATGCCCGTCGCGAGATCCTTGAGGCTGATCTTGCCGGACGACGCGATGCGCATCGCCTGATAGAAGTCGAGCAGGCTGGAGCCGGTGGTCGCCACCACCTGCAGCTCCTTGTAGTGTATCAGATTGGTGTTGAGCGGCACGATTTCCTTGCCCTGCGGCATGCCGCCGAAGAAGTTGATGCGTCCGCAGCGCGCCGCCATCTCCAGCGCCAGCGCCTGTATCTCGGGTACGGAGCACGCGGTGATGATGACGTCCGCGCCGATGCCGTCCGTCAGGTCCAGCACCGCCTGCTTTAAGTCCGCCGTCGCCGAGTTGATGACCACGTCCGCGCCGAATTTCTGTATCTCCGCGAGGCGCGCGTCGGATATGTCTGCCACGATGATCTTGCCCGCGCCCGCGATGCGGCTGATCATCACGTGGCACGCGCCGATGGGGCCTGCGCCCACGATCAGCACGTTGTCGCCCGGGGCGGTGTGCAGCGACTCGTACGCGTTGTATGTGCAGGACAGCGGCTCGGTGAGCGCCGCTTCGATATAAGACAGCGAGTCGGGTATCCTGATGGCGTTGCCCCGTTCGATGGCGCGGCCCGGTACCAGCATGTATTCCTGGAAGCCGCCGTCGTAGCTGATGCCGAACGCTTCGTAGTCCGGGCAGAGCTGGTTTAAGCCCTTGAGGCACCACGGGCAGTGCCCGCAGCCCACGTTGGGCGGCGTGGCGATGCGGTCTCCCACCTTATAACCGGAGACGTTTTTGCCCACCTCCACCACCTCGCCGGCGATCTCGTGGCTCAGCACGCGCTTCGTGCCCGGGGGTATTTTGAAATGGCCGGACTTGTAGATGCGCAGGTCGGTGCCGCATACGGCGGCGGCACGTACCTTGATCAGCAGGTCGTTATCGCTTATTTTCGGCACGGGGACTTCCTCCAGACGCAGGTCGCCGATGCCATAGTAGTAAGCTGCTTTCATGTCAGGTTTCCTTTCATATATAAAATTTAAGTGTTTTCCCGGGTATGGGTAATGATGCTGCGGGTGTCGGCAAGGTGCTTTTTGATGCGGTTCTCGTTGCGGGATACATACATCCCGTACAGCACGTCGATCACCAGCAGCTGCGATATCTTGGACGACGTGTTCTCCCATTGGTCCACCCCAAGGCCGGGGAGGTTGTTGGATGAGAACAGCGGTATATCCGCGGTGCGGGCCAACTGGGAATCGGGAAAGCCTGTGATGCCGATGGTCGTGACGCCGTGCTCCCGCGCGAAGCGGATGCCGTTGACAACTGCGGTCGTTGAACCGGAGTTGCTGATGCCGATCAGCACATCCTTTTTCCCCAGTATGGCGGAAGCCATCAGTTGCGTGCTGCTGTCACGGAAAAACATGCACTTTTTGCCGGCGCTCGTGAAACGCTGCACCGCTTCTTCCGCAGCGATAGAGGATGAGCCGATGCACAGGAAAGCCAGCAGGCTGGCCTGCTCGATGGCGTGTACCGCCGCTTCGTATTTCTCCGTGTCCATCAGCAGCCGGGTTTCGCTGAGCATGCTGACGTTGCGGTGGATCAGCTTGCCCATTATCGCGTCCACCGAATCGGCGGAGGTGATGTTTTCGTAGACATGAGGCATTGCGGTTACCGCGCGGTTTTTCTGATTGACCACCGATTCAGCGATCATGATCTTGAGCTGCGCGAAGTTCGCAAAGCCCAGCTCGCGTACAAAACGCGTGACGGTGGATTCCGCGACGCCGCATTCGGCGCTCAGGTCGTGGATCGTCATCGACTTGGCGCGGTCCGGGTTTTCGGATATATAGCGGGATATGCGCTGCAGAGCCGGATTCATATGCGCCACTTTTCGGTTGATCAGCGTCAGTACGTCCGCCGCTGTGCTGTAATCATGCGCTTTGCTCATGCGCGGCCTCCTTTTTGTTTGTTGGTGCTTATGCTAATACTATAGGATGGCAGGGCAAAAAAGTCAATAAATAAAATTTTATTCTAATAAAATATTGACAAAATAAAATTTTGTGAGTATGCTGAGAGTATCATAATTTGAATACCACGAAAGGCGGGTTTATAAAATGGGTTTGCTGGAAGGAAAGGTTGCGATCATCACGGGCGGCGCTTCGGGCATCGGTGAAGCGGTGGGCCGCATCTACGCGAAGAACGGCTGCAAGGTGGCGCTGGCGGACGTCAATGCGGAACGGCTCAAAATGGCGGCGGACGACATTCGCTCCACGGGCGCGGAAGTCATCGACATGGTGGTGGACGTAGCGAACGAGGACGAAGTCATCAGCCTGTTCAAAGCCGTAACGGACAAATGGGGCAAGCTGGACCTGCTGGTGAACAGCGCCGGCCGTGACTCGCTGTCTCCGCCTGTTTCCGAAGTGACGCTGGAGGAATGGAATCTCATCATCGGCACCAACCTGACGGGCACGTTCCTGTGCTGCCGCGAGGCGTTTCGCATCATGGAGAAGCAGGAGAGCGGCGGCCGCATCATGAACATGGGTTCTTCTTCCGCCAAGCTGGCTTCCAGCCCCGGCCACAGCCCGTATCGCGCGAGCAAGCATGGCATGATGGGCTTCAGCAAGAATATACTGCTGGAAGGCGTGGGCAAGAATATCGGCGTAACGGTGATTAACCCGTCGCACGTGAAGACGCCGATGACCGAGGTGATCGATCAGGGTATCTACGAAGGCGGCCGCGAGGCGTATCTGGACGGTTGGCTGGACGAGGAAGAGCGGCAGCACGGCATCCACGCGAGCTGCATTGACGTGGAGAATGTGGCCGAACTGGCGCTGTACGTGGCAACCCGCACGCCTGATGTCACCATACCGCAGATGGCGCTGTATCCCACGAAGAAGGCGCACCGTTACGGCATGGAAGTTTAATACCCCGTCCGCATTTCAATTTCGAAATTTACGCTCAAGGGATGTGGGGGCGCTGCCCCCACGCCCCTGTTAATTTTTATAAAGCAACAAAACAACCCATATCATTTATTCAGATAAGGAGGCGCTACTATGACCAAGAAATATGTTCTGGCCTTTGACGAGGGCACGACGGGAACCCGAACAATATTGTTTGACCGGGGCGGTAACGTGGTGAAGTCGGCCTACAAAGAGTTTGCGCAGATTTTCCCCAAGCCGGGCTGGGTGGAGCACGACGCCGAAGTGATATGGCAGACGCAGATGGAGACGCTGGCGGACGTGATGAAGGGCATCGAAGCGTCGCAGGTGGCGGGCATCGGCATCACCAACCAGCGCGAGACGTGCGTGGTGTGGGACGCCGCCACGGGCAAGCCGGTGTACAACGCGCTGGTGTGGCAGGATAAACGCACCTCGACGGTTTGCGAGGAACTGAAGGCGCGCGGGCTGAACGACTACGTGCAGCAGAGCACCGGCCTGATCATCGATTCGTATTTCTCCGGCACCAAGATACGCTGGATACTGGATCATACGCCCAACGGTTTTGAGCGGGCGCGCAAGGGCGAGCTTATGTGCGGCACCATCGACAGCTGGCTGATCTGGAACCTGACGGGCGGCAAGGCGCACGTGGTGGACTATTGCAACGCGTCGCGCACGCTGCTGTTTAACATCCACACGCTGGACTGGGATGAGAGGATGCTCAATGAAATCGGCGTCCCGCGGGAACTGCTGCCCACACCCATGCCCTCGAGCAGCATCATGGGCATGACGGACGAGAAGATACTGGGCGTGAGCATACCGATCGGCGGCTCCATCGGCGATCAGCAGGGTGCGTTGTTCGGGCAGGCCTGCTTCGAGCCGGGCATGGTAAAGGCCACCTACGGAACAGGCGGTTCGCTGGTCGTCAACCTGGGTCAGAAGCCCATCGTGTCCAAAAACGGCATGCTGACCAGCGTCGGTTGGGGGCTGGACGGCAAGGTATATTATTCGCTGGAGGGCTTGCTGTACGTGGTGGGTGCGGCGGTGCAATGGCTGCGTGACGGCCTCAAGGTGATCGCGACGTCGCCTGAGAGCGAGGATTATGCGCGGCAGGTGGAAGACACAGCGGGCGTGTACTTTGTACCCGCGTTCACCGGCATGTCCGCGCCGTACTGGGATCAGTTCGCGCGCGGCACCATCATCGGCATCACGCGCGGTACTGACCGGGCGCACATCATCCGCGCGGCGCTGGAGTCCATGGCGTACCAGATACGCGACGTGGTGGAGTGCATGCAGAAGGATTCCGGCCTCGCCATTTCCGAGATCAAGGTGGACGGGGGCGCGTGCAAGAACGACTTCGTGATGCAGTTCCAGGCGGATCTGCTGGGTATTCCGGTGCTGCGGCCCAAGGTGGTGGAGGCGACCGCACGGGGCGCGGCGTTCCTTGCGGGGCTGTCCACCGGCTTCTGGAAGAGCACATCGGAGCTGCAGAATTCCTTTGAGCTTGACAAACGGTTTGAACCGGCAATGGATCAGGATCAGCGCGAGGATCTGTATGACGGCTGGAAGCGCGCGGTGCAGCGGTCGCTGGGCTGGGAGCAGGCATAATATTGCAAATATCAGAGAGGGCTTGCTTTTGAAGCCCTCTCATCGTTTTTTCGCATCATTGAAAAACGAAGCCGACCGGACAATCAGGCCAAGCATGCATCGTGCGCATCCATAATATGACGGCGGATATGCCCAAATGTGAAAAAACATCATAAAAACATCATGAAACGTTAAGATTATCTTGACGGGAGCCGCAAAAAATAATAAAATCAATAGCAAGTAATAGCGATTTTACAGACGCTCGGCTGCAAAGGCCGCTGCGCCTGAAACAATTCTCATTTTATTATAAAGGAGCTTACCAGACATGCAGTTAACCAAAGCGACGCAGCCGACGATGTATTTTATCGGCGTCACCACGACAAAGTCGTCGATCATGCAGGTGTTCCCTGAATGGGCCAAGGCGCTTGGCCTCAAAGATGCCGTGATGAAGGGCATCGACATCGCCATCCATGAAAAGCCGGAAGTGTACCGCGAAGTCGTCGATTTCATCAAGAACGACGAGCTGTCGATGGGCGCGCTGGTCACCACGCACAAGATTGATCTGTACGAAGCCGCCAAGGACATGTTTGACTATCTCGATCCGTATGCCCAGGCGTTCGGCGAGCTGTCCTCCATATCCAAACTGGACGGGAAGCTGCGCGGCCACGCGAAAGACCCGATTACCTGCGGTCTTGCAATGGAAGCATTCGTGCCGGAAAACCACTGGAAGAACACCGGCGCCGAAGTGTTCATCATGGGCGCGGGCGGCAGCGCGATTTCGATGGGCTCTTACCTGATGCAGGATAAGTTTAAGGGCAATTACCCGAGCAAGATCATCGTGGCCAACCGGTCGCAGCCCCGCCTTTCCGAGATCGAGAAGATATTCAAGACGCTGGAACCGGGCGGCATCAAGTTTGAGTATTACCTCACCCCCGAGCCGGGTCAGAACGACGAAGTGTTAAAGAACGTGAAACCGGGCTCGCTGATCATCAACGCGACGGGCCTTGGCAAAGACCGCCCGGGCTCGCCGCTGACCGACGACGCGGTGTTTCCCAAGGACAGCCTCGTGTGGGAGATCAACTACCGCGGCGACCTGCGCTTCATGTATCAGGCGCTGGAGCAGAAAGAGAAGCAGAACCTGCTGGTGGAAGACGGCTGGGTCTACTTCGTACACGGCTGGACGCAGGTGATCGCCGAGGTGTTCCATGTGAACGTGGGCGAGCCGATATTCGGCGAACTGGACAAGATCGCACAGGGTTTCAGAAAATAAAGGAGGATATTATATATGAGCGGCAAGAATCCGAACACTGACAAATTCAATTGGTTACAGGGCTTTGTTATCGACTTCGACCTCACGACCGGCCTGTCCAAGAGCGGCGCGGAATCCAGCAAGCGCTTTGTTTCGAGCATGCGCGGCATGTATGCGGACGAAGCGGCCACCGAAGAGATGATTAAGAACGGCGACCCGCTGGTATACGAGTTCTACGAGATGGGCGCGCCCGAGAAGGACAGCGACTTAGCCTTTGGTGCAAGCATCACTTATCCCGGCAAGGTGGGCAACGAGTATTTCATGACCAAGGGCCATTTCCACACCATACTGGCCACCGCCGAGGTTTACTACTGCCTGTCCGGCGAAGGCTACATGCTGCTGGAAAGCCCCGAGGGAGACTGGAGCGCGCAGCCGCTCAAACCCGGCGTGATGGTGTATGTGCCGCCGCGTTATGCGCACCGCAGCATCAACACCGGCTCCGTGCCGATGGTCACGTTCTTCTGCTTCCGCGGCGATGCGGGCCACGACTACGGCACCATCGAGACCAAGGGTTACCGCAAGCTGCTCGTCGAGAAGGACGGCAAAGTGGAGATCGTCGACAACCCGAAATGGAAGTAATACAAGCATGAAGATACTGATCACCCCGACGTCGTTCCAAAAGCCGGTGAACGCGAAAGCCCGCGAGATGATCGAGGCGTTCGCGGATGAGATCGTATACAACCCGCAGACGCGCCCGCTGACGACTGAGGAAGTGGCGGCGCTGCTTCCCGGCGTGGACGGCTATATCGCGGGGCTGGACTACATCACGGCGGAGGCGCTGGCGAATGCGCCCGCCTCGCTCAAGGTGATCTCGCGCTACGGCGCGGGCGTGGATCGCGTGGACCTGGCGGCGGCGAAGGCAAAGGGCATCACTGTCACCAACACGCCGGGCACCAACTCCACGGCGGTGTGCGAGCTGGCGTTCGCTCTGATGCTCTCGCTGGCAAGGCACATACCGCAGCTCGACGCGGCGGTGAAGAGCGGCGGCTGGCCAAGAACCAGCGGTCTGGAGCTTTGCGGCAAAACGCTGGGCATCGTGGGCATGGGCGCCATAGGCAAAAAGCTGGCGACCCGCGCCATCGCCTTTGGCATGAGCGTGATCGCGTACGACCCATATTTTGATACAGCGTTCGCGGCAGAGCACGGCATCAAACAGACGGAACTTCATGACCTGATTCCGCAGGCGGACGTGATATCACTGCACGTGCCGCTGACGGAGCAGACACGCCACATGATCGGCACCGGGCAAATTGCCCGCATGAAGGATGGCGCTTTCGTGATCAACACCGCACGGGGCGGCCTCGTGGATGAGGCGGCCGCGGCGGAGGCGATTAAGTCGGGCAAGCTGGGCGGCATCGGCCTCGACGCGTTCGAGGTGGAGCCCCCGACGGAATCCCCGCTGATGGGCCTCCAGAACGTGGTGCTGACGCCGCATGCCGGCGCGCACACCGACGAAGCGGTGGCGGGCATGGGCCTGATGGCGGTGCAGAACCTGATCGACGTGCTGCAAGGCAGGGAATGCCGCTGCGTGATAAAGTAAGACGGTTTAGCTTGGAGGCTCTGCCTCCGAACCAGCACCCCAAAAGCAAAGCTTTTGGGGACCCCGCACCGCCGCCAAAGGGATATCTCCCTTTGGAATCCCGCCGAAAATGCCATGTTCATGGCATTTTCGCTTGAGTAATTGCCTGAGCATTTCGGCCCTGTCGCAGAGCGGCAGGGCACGATGGGATTCTCAAGGGACATGTCCCTTGAGCGGGAGCACGAGGGCAGAGCCCTCGTAATAACAGGAGGATGTCATGAGCAAATATGATGTGATAAAGAAACTGACGGATTGCGGCGTTGTGGCCGTGGTGCGCGCCGAGAGCGCCGACCAGGCGGTGAGGATCGCCAAGGCTTGCGCCGAGGGCGGTATCGTGGGCATCGAGATCACGTTCACCGTGCCGAGCGCTGTGGATATCATCAAGGCGCTGTCCGCCGAAGTGGGCAACGACATCGTGATCGGCGCGGGCACCGTGCTGGATCCCGAGACGGCGCGCGCGGCAATACTCGCGGGCGCGAAATACGTGGTGAGCCCCTGCCTTGACGTGGACACCGTAAAGCTCTGCAACACGTACGATGTACCGTGCATGCCCGGCGCGATGACGCTCAAGGAAGCGCTGGAAGGAATGCGGGCCGGTGCCGACATCATCAAGATTTTCCCCGGCGGGCTGTACGGGCCGCGCATCATCAAGGAGTTCAAGGGGCCGATGCCGCAGCTGAAGATGATGCCGACGGGCGGCGTGTCTGTCGAAAACGTGGGCGAATGGATCAAGGCAGGCGCTGTCGCGGTGGGCGTGGGCGGAAACCTTACAGCCGGTGCGAAAACGGGCGACTACGCCTCCATCACACAGATCGGCAAACAGCTGGTCGAGGCTGTCAGGAAGGCCCGCGAAAGCAAATAAGCTTTCAGATTAAACAAGGTAACGATCACATAATATATACCCGATGACTATGGCTGCTGACTGCCGCCGGCATCGGGCCTTTTTTTGTCTTTATTTCTTACGGGCCCGCGGGTGTTGTCTTTGGTGCGCAGGAAACTCGGACGCCGGGGAGCCATCGATTTACTGTAGACGACCGATTTGGCGAAGTCCCTCAGGTTAAACGGCGCAAGCGGCGCCAAATACGGCACACCGAAGGTGTTGATGGACACGAGCTGGGCAAGCACGAATATGATGACCAGTGTGAAGCCGTAGAACCCGATCGTGCCCGTCGCGATGATCAGCAGAAATTTGAGAATACGGAACGGATCGACGATGGTGTAGTCCGACGGAACGAAGGAGGAGATCAGCGACAGTGAGATTACGATCAATATCAGCGGGCTGAAAACTCCGGCAGCCACGGCGGCCTGGCCGATGATGATCGCACCCACAATGCCGATGGCGGTACCGATTTTGGTGGGTACACGGATCAGCGATTCGCGGATAATTTCACCGATGAGTTCAATCAGCAGCACCTCAATCAGTGCGTTAAACGGGACTTTAGCCCGTGCCTGCGCAATGGCGATCATATAGGCGCTGGGCAGCGTGTCGCTGTGGAACGAAACGATGGCCACATATAAAGACGACACGATAAAGGACAGATTCAGCGATATGACACGCAGGATGCGTGCAAAAGTACCCATATATTTGTTCAGATAAAAATCATCGCACGACCACAGGTATTCGGCGAAAACCTTGGGGGCAACGAGCGCCCAGGGGCTGCCATCCATGATGACGACGACTTTACCTTCAAGTATCGCACTGCATGCCATGTCCGACCGTTCAACGATTCCCATCTGCGGGAACAGGCTGGCCTTGCTGTTCAGCATGAATGCTTGAAGCTCGCCGGAAGAGCCAAACCCGTCAGTGTTGATGCTTCCTATTCTTTTTTTGATCTCAGAGACGCAGGTGTCGTTGGCAATATCCTTAAAGTAAATCACCGCAACGGCCGTTTTGTCTCGCTTTCCGACTTCCATCATCTCCACCCGCAGGCTTTCGCTCTTGAGCCGGTAGCGGATCAGCGACAGGTTGGAATCCAGGTTCTCGACGAAAGAGTCGCGCGGGCCGCGGATGGTATACGTCATAACAGGCTCGGTGGTGGACCGCTTCTCGACTTTCTTCAGGTTAATGACAGCGTACTCGTTATCGCCGGAAAAAAGCACCACCGTCATGCCGTTCAGAATGTACTGTTCAATAAGGCTTTCATCGGAGTCCAGCCGGCAGTCATCGGCATATATGACCGTGTCCACAGCCTCGGAAGCCTTGAGACCCCGCTCCTTATCGTATAGCATCAGAGGCTTGACGACCTGTTCGGACAGGGCGCTTCGGTCGGTGAGCTGCTTGACATAGAATATCGAAATAGAACCGTTCGGATAGTTGATCTGCCGCTCTCCGATATCTAGGTTCTTGGATTTGATTCTGCTGATGATCTGATCGTATCTTCTGCCCGCCCGCTGCATTGTCTTCCTCCTTTACGGCATACTTTCGCCCTGTGCTTCGAGGTCCAGCGTGCCGCCCGGGTCCAGCGTCGTCTGAACCGATATGTTGAATGTGGCGTTCATATACTCGGCATCCCAGTCGAGCTTTTTAACGACATTGGGGTATGCGAGGCGGAAGTGTTCTTTGAACTGTAGATAATCACAGTGAAGCGATCTTGAATGGTTGATGGCGGCAGCAATGTCTTCAACCAGCATCGTCTGAAGCTGACTTTTAACCTGCTCCTGAATTTTCTCGTCGATTTTTACATTTCTATTGATATATTGGACTTTGGAATCAAAAACGAAACGGATATCGAACATGATCTGACCATCTGTGTATACAGGCCGGATCTCTCTTTTTTTGATTGTAACTTCGATCGTTACCACGATGTCTTCCATTGGCACAACCACATACATCTGCTCGATATTATCGCCTAGCAGCCAGACAAGGCCGTTGGATTCTTCCAGCGGTATAAACCCATTATACTTCCCATTATGTATGATTGAATAACCGGTATATGCTAATGTACCTTCCCGCAGGTCCATATTGAGCAGCACAAAATAATAATCCGCATACAAAAATTCGAGCACGTCGGATACGGTATAAATGACCACCTTCCCATTGCTTTTAAGAGAGCTGACCGTCTCCTCAATGGAATAACCGATTGATATATTGTTTTCTGGGCTGCTTAACAAAAAATCCTCAGGCCTTTCCGATGTTGTCACCACATTAAGCGTTTTTCTGTAGTCCAGCATGTTCTGCATCCGGAAAAAATACTCTTCAACACCATGTTTGGTCAGCTCGTCTGTTAAAACCAGCGCCCTCACTGTGCCGAGAAATATCGGTTTATCCATTTTGGCGTTCAAATGCCGCCGGGCCTCCGCGTAGGAAGTTCCCGATCCCGTAACGATTTCGTATTGCTCCCTGCCTCCTTCCTCGCTCTGTCCCGCTGAAAGGTTCGGGACCTCAACGTAAAAGATGAACTCATCATTCTGCCGGTCGGTGATCACCAGTGTGATGAGCGCTTTGTCATTGATGTCCAGGGAGTCCCAGCATCCGGCGCTAACCACAGCCATACAGAATGCCAGCAAATAAAAGGTGATTTTTTTAGCCCGCATCCGTGGTCACCTTCTTTTTCTTGTTCTTAGCCTTGGCAATCAGCAGCAGCCCAAGCGGAATAACCATAGAACTTATAATCCCCAGATATGTGCCAACAGTCTCGGAAAACTCTTCATAGCCCTTGATGCCGCTCACAACAAAGAAAAGCCCGAAGGTGGCGACTCCGACGGATATCACGATGACCAGGCGGCTGACCTGCTTGAACATCCGGCACAGGTATTCAACGATATTCAGCATGACGAGGGAAATGCCGATGAACAAGCCGCCAAAACCCACGGTCAGATACAGTATGTCGAGCCGGGCGATGATCTCCAGTGCCTGCGGTGATGTATCGCGGATAGCGACGATCAAAGCGTCATTGTGGTTCGTAATGTCGTGAAGCCCCAGCTTCATGATACTGCTTTCCACGACCAATACGTAAAAAAGCCCGATAAAGAGCAGCGAGAAGAACGCTGTTTTGGCGGATTTTTTTACGCTTTTGCGTGAGATGGGCATCACCAGCAGCACCTCAATGCCAAGAAAAGGAAAGATAGAATACTGAAACCCGCTGATGTAATTGCCGATTTCAGCTGCGTTGAACAATGGCAGTATTCTATTGACATGTCCCTCAGTGGCCATCAGCGTATGTACAAGAACAGCCGTGACAACGAATACACTACCGACAATTTCAGCCAGCCGGGCGACGTTGGTGACCCCTTTATAAGCCACGTAACAAAAAACGGGCAGGCCGAAAAGAGGAAAAGCCCAAAGCGGCGACTTCGGGAAGAAATCAGCGTTCAGCAGTTTGCTGAGCCCTGTAACCAGAAAAACAAGGATAAAAAGAAAATACAGCGTAAAATAAAAGCCAAGCAGGAAAGTGCCCGGTTTGGATATCAGCGACGGCGCATAGTCGAACAACATCTTTTCCTCAAACATATTGTTTAAGCGCATGATGATTGCTGCCGCAATCGCAAATACCATAGCCGTCACCAGTATCGTGAGCCAGGCGCCGGTGCCGGCAGACTGGGCCATTTCTTTGGCAATGACAATAACGCTGTAGCTTGTCAGCGTGACTATCAGAACAAAAAAAACCTGCCGGTTCGTGATCGTATTGTTCAATTCCGGTTCTCCGCCATATGGTCTGTCATGGCTTTAGTGTCCCTTTTTACACAAAAATAATGCGCGGCGCTGTATCGCCGGAAATTTCAACGGGGGATTAAACGGGTGCAGACGAAAGCGGATCGCGCGGCATAATCGCGCAGCGGCACACATACCGTTTATCATAACGGTGCGCAGGTTTTCAGCCTTATACAGTAAGCGTAAGGCTTTTTTTTGCAGCGGAACGGGCTTGTTTTCTGCGGCATTCAAGGAGGTCAACGATGAGCGGTGAGATGGAACAGCGCTTTGCCAAGCTGTCGGAGGCGTTTGCCGGTGACGGATTCCATGTGGTCAAACGGGCCTATGCGCAGTCGGGCGGTATCGGGCTGATGGCGCAGCACCTGACTGCGGCCAACTACGACACGGGCGACAAAAAAGCGGCGTATTACCTGGAAGGCACGCCGTATGAGCGCGGTTATCTGCTGGGGCTGGTGGCCGAGCCGGCCGTGGCCGACATGGCGACCAGCTTCGCGGACAATATCGTTTTCGACCAGATGCGGATGGATCATCTGAACCGCTACAAATGGCTGCAAAAGCTGCTGGTCGCGCTGATGGAGGAGCTGACGCAGAGCGCGTGGCAGTCTCTGCCTGCGCACGTGCATGACGAGGCGACAGGGCTGCTGGAGGGCTGCCGTAAGAGCAACCCGAAGACGAAGGTCACCAAGTCGCGCCTGATCGTGCTGAACGCAGGCATCGACACGCTGCTGGCGCTGGTGTATACGGGCGGCATGCTGCGCGAGCTGACTCCGCTGATCAATGCTGAGGATATCCATATAAAGCTGATGTGCAACGCATTTTCGGTTTTCGGCCCGCAGGCGGGGGGAGGCCATTACTTTGCGCGGGACTTCATGTTCGCGTCCGGCGCGGTGCTGCAGAACAACGTGGCGCACATCATTCACCGGCCGATGGGACGCGAAACGGAGCGCGGCCATGCGCACGTGAGCGTGACGGCGCCGGGCATCATCGGCAGCTTCAGCGCGATGAACGAGCGCGGCGTAGCGGGGGGCATCAACATGTCGCCCGCAGCCAACTGCGATCCGCAGCGCATGGGGATGAATTCGCTGCTGCTGCTGCGCGAATGCGTGATGCGCGGCGGCAGCGCGCGCGAAGCCGCTGCTGTGATCAAGGCTGTCAGGCGCGGCGTCACATGGAACTATGTGCTGTCCGACGGCAGAGAGGACGCCGCCTGCACCGTGGAAGCGGGCGCATCCTGGTCCCATACGGATTATATGAACATGCCGCCGCCAGCACTGCGGCAGTACTTGCCCGATGCGGACTTTTTCGCGCGGCATCCGGCAGCGCCCATCGTGAACGGCGCGGCGGTGCGCTGGTACGGCGACCCGTTGTCGCAGGATTATCTGGGCTTCAACAACGGCCTGTGGCGTGCGTGGAATACATCCAATTCGCAGCAAATCACGCTGCATGCGCACGCGCTGGAACCGGACGGCTTCATCAACCGCACGCAGGAGGAGAAGGATTGTCCGTCCACGCAGTATTTTGCGCCGCTGCGCGCGCTGCAGGGTGTGCACATGACGGGCAACCACTTCCTGCTGCCGCAGATGCGGATGTGCGCAATGGGCAGCTGGGTGGCGCGGCTGACGCTGGGGCATTCCAACGACATACAGTGGCGATACGATGCTTTGCGCAACGAAATCAGCAAGGCGCTGGAAAGGGACGGCAGCATCAGCTTCGCGTCCGCACGGCGTCTGGCTGATTTTCTCGCACCTTACGGCGCATACCCCTCGTATTATCAGCACAAGCCCAAAAGCCGCGACGGGCGGGCGCTGCGCATCGAGGGCTGCGTGTCGGTTTTCGATCTGAAGGCGTGCGCGGCGGAGAGCCACTACGGATATTTCGCGGACGAGTGGGTGAGAACCACACTGCCAAACTACCTGTAACCACACAAACTATAAATAAAATCAGGCAGAGGATGCTGTCCCAAGGAATGGTTGCCGCAAACCGTTCTTTTTGATATTCTCTAAATTGGCAGTCAAGAATTTGCTGTATGTCTTAAAGTCGGATTATTGATATAATTAAAACTAAAGGAGGATTTCAGAATGGATAAACCGCGAATTTTTACGATGCCATTTGCAAGCATCTATCCGCTCTATATACAAAAAGCAGAGAGAAAAGGGAGAACAAAGGAAGAAGTCGATGAGATCATTTTTTGGCTTACCGGTTATGATGAGCATTCACTTCAACAACAAATGATGAATGAAGCGGATCTGGAAACGTTCTTTAAACAAGCCCCTCAAATTAATCCGAATGCGTCACTCATCAAAGGAGTCATTTGCGGATACCGGGTGGAAGAAATAGAAGATGAATTAATGCAAAAGATCCGATATCTGGATAAATTAATAGATGAGCTAGCTAAAGGCAAAGCGATGGAGAAAATATTAAGATAATAACTACTTTATAAGGAGCAGGAATGGGAAAAAACCGCAGCTTTCAAGCAAAACTCACATTCGGATTATTTATAGTGTATCTATTACTTCTGATCTGGATTGTTATATTTAAAATGCAACTCTCTTATGATACTATGCCGCATTTCAGAGGATTGAATTTGATACCTTTTGCCGGTTCAGTCGTCAAAAACAACCAACTCGATTACAACGAGATCATTCTGAATCTCATAGCGTTTATACCCTTCGGACTGTATTTAAGCATGATTAAGCCAAATTGGTTGTTTTGGAAAAGGCTCATTACAATAGCAGGTGTTAGCCTATTTTTTGAAATGTTACAGTTCATATTCGCAATCGGAGGAACTGATATAACAGATTTTATCAGCAATACACTGGGAGGTGTTGCGGGAATAGGATTATATATCGTGTTTTCCCGAATATTCAAAGAGAGCGCAAACAAGATTCTTAATGTATTGGCCCTGGGGAGCGTGTTAGAATTTTAGACAATCTGCTAAGATGGAAAGAGCGAAAGAATGCGCAGAAATCGGAGGCAGAAAAATGGGAGAATACAGAAAGAAATACGATGAAGACTTCAAGAAAAATGCGGTAAAGTTATCGTACGCAAGCCCCAAAACGGTGAAAGAGATAGCAGACGATTTAGGTATACACGAAAATCTGCTGTACAACTGGCGGCGAAAATATACCGCTGATGGTGACAAGACGAAATTCGCCACGCTTGAAGAAGAAAACAGGGATTTGCTAAGGCAGCTTGCCGAGGCAAGAATGGAGCGTGACATGCTAAAAAAAGCAGCGGCCTACTTCGCGAGCCACCAAAAGTAAGATATCGATTTATACGGGGTAATCCCGAGTACCCTGTGGCGAAGTGGGCCGACATTATGAAAATAGAGCGAACAGGATATTATGCCTGGCTCAGGAATCGGGAAGCTTTTGAGGGACGGGAAGCGCATTTAAAGAAGAGAATCAAGGAAGAGTTCGACGAAAGCCGCGGCACATATGGGCCGGATAGGATCACCGCAGAATTGCGCAAAGAAGGCGAGCGCCTCGGGCGCAAGAAATGTGCTGCGTACATGGCAGACATGCAGTTGGACTCCTGCCATAATAGGCATAGAGCCAAGAGCCTGACGAACAGCAAGAAAGCCCGTGGCGATGGATATCCGAATATTCTTAGGAATCAAGAGTTCCCGACTGTGCCGAGAATGGGGCTGACAAGTGACATCACATACCTAAGAACGGACGAGGGGTTCATGTATCACTGTGTGATCAGGGATATCGTGACCGGCGAAGTGCTGGGAGACCATATGGCAGACAGGATGACGAAGGAACTCGTGATCAACGCGATATTGGCGGTACTTGCAAGACACAAGCTGGTGGAGAGGTGCATCTTCCATAGCGACAGAGGCAGCCAGTACACATCAAAAGCTGTTATGGGATTACTGCAGCAGTACGGGCTGCGCCAAAGCTTCTCACGGGTCGGGATGCCGGGTGACAACGCATGGTCGGAAAGCTTCTTCGCAACCATGAAGAAAGAGCTGATACACTGGACGCATTATGAGACGAAAGAATCTGTTCGGGCAGCAGTGTTTGAGTATATATATTGCTTCTATAACGTGAAGAGAATCCAGAAAAGGCTTGGATATATGTCACCGAAAGAATATCTTAAATCATTGAAAGCAGAGAAAACGGAGAGGTCAGACAGGGTAGCTTAGCAAATTGTCTACAAAATAGTTGACGTCCCCTGATAGGAACAATAGGCATTGTACTGTTAGGAATAATTGCGATGAGATTTGTCACTTTTAGATTTTAGTGATCGGTTGATTAAAGAATATTGGAGGGTCATCAATGACGTATACGGCCAATACTCCTGAGGAATATATTGCTCAGTTACCGGAGAGTAGAAAACAAGCGGTCGAGCTGCTCAGAAGAACCATAAAAGAAAGCCTTCCGGCGGGATTTGAGGAAACCATTCAGTATGGCATGATAAGCTATGTGGTTCCACACAGTATATATCCGGCGGGCTATCATGTGAATCCCAAAGAACCGCTGCCCTTTATCGCCATCGCTTCACAGAAAAGCCATGTTGCCCTATACCATATGGGGCTTTACTCGTTTCCGGATGTATTTGAATGGTTCGCAATGGAATATCCTAAGCATGTCAAGACCAAGTTGGATATCGGGAAAAGCTGTATCAGATTTAAAAATATGAACACGATTCCATACGGCCTGATTGCAGAGTTTTGCAGAAAGATTACGCCAGAGGACTATATCGCAAAATACGAAATGTCGGTAAAAAATATAAAGTAATTGTTTTGTATCAAGGATTATCTACATTACGGTGGGTGAGCTTATGGATGATTTCACAAAGAAAGATATGGAGGAAGCCCTCCTGGCAAATAACTTCGATGATTAGCAGGACTGAGAAAGCAAAAGAGAGGTTCGCACAAGGGACTTCTCAGCATTTGATGCAAAAGAACAGGCTTAAAGCGCTTAATATAGCGTCATCATTGGTATCAAAGGAGTTGGCAAAGGGTGATGCTATGGATTATTCGAAGGAAGAATTGGAAAAGGCGCTGGCACCGATATCTTCTCTGACGAGCAAATCTGAGAAAGCGCTGACAAAACTATTGCACGGCACTTGGCAGCACACAATGCTGACTCAAAATGTTAAAGCACTCCGCATCGCTTTGCCGTTGCTGCAGATGGCGTTGATCGGGAAGAGCCGCGAAAATGAGCAGATTGGATAATAACCTCCTGCAAATCGCATTTACTGCGGGGGTTGCCTGCAGCAGCTGCGCGGGTTGCATATTAACGAGCTTTTGGCTGGAAAACAGACCGGAGAACATGGTTAACCATTACAGCACTATAAACAGACAAAAAACCCTTTAACACCAAATTAGCCTCTTGACATTCGGTCCGCTCAGTGTATACTAAAATTATAAATTGTATACACTTTTATTTCAATGTACACAATAAAACGCTACGGAATAATCTCTGGAGGATAGAAATATGACACAGATGTTTGCGTCACCCGGGCGCTATGTTCAAGGCTACAAGGAAATACGCAATCTTTCCAGCCACGCGATGAACTTCGGTAAATCCTTCGCGGTGATCACCAGCAAAGGGCGCGCGGCGTCTCTTTCTGAAGAGGTCAAAAAGAGCTTTGAAGGCAAGGGCTGCAAGCTCGAATTTTTGCTGTTTGAGGGCGAATGCTCCAATACCGAAATACAGCGGCTGACGGATCTCGTGAAACAGAGCCCGAACAAGCCGGACTGCGTGATCGGCCTCGGCGGCGGCAAGGTGCTGGACACGGCCAAAGCGGTGGCGTATTACTGCAAAACGCCCATCATCATCGTGCCCACCATCGCGTCCAACGACGCGCCGGTTTCCGCGCTGTCGGTGATCTACAACGACGAAGGAACATTTGTGGACTGCCTGTTTTACCCCACGAACCCCGCGGTGGTGCTGATCGACACGGACATCATCGTGAATGCGCCGGTGCGCCTGCTGGTGGCAGGCATGGGCGACGCGCTGGCCACATACTACGAAGCGCGCACCTGCGTTGAGGCTTACCGCGACAACTTCCTGAAGACGGGCTCGTCGATGGCGAGCAGCAGCATGGCGATGAAGGCGACGGCCACATCGTACGGGCTGGCGAAGCTGTGCCGCGAGATACTGTTCGAATACGGCATTGAAGCCAAGCTGGCGGCGGAGAAAAAGCAGGTTACCAAAGCGGTGGACCGCATCATCGAGGCGAACCGCCTGTTGTCCGGCATCGGCTTTGAGAGCAACGGCGTGGCGACGGCGCACGCGGTGTATTGCGGGTTCACGGCGCTCAAGAACCGCGAGCATCTGTTCCATGGCGAATATGTGGCGTTCGGCACCATCGCGATGCTGGCGCTGGAAGGCCGCGACCGCCGCGAGATCGACGAAGTGGTGCGGTTCTGCCTGTCGGTGGGGCTGCCGGTAACATTTGAGGATATGAACCTTGGCGACATGACGGATGAGGAGCTGGACATCGTGGTGGCGACAGCGGCAGACCCCGGCCAAACGAGCGCGGTGGAGCCGTTTGAAGTGACGAAGCACGAAATGAAGGCAGCCATTATCGAGGCGGACTGCATCGGCGCGCTGTACAAGAGCGGCGGCAGCCTGATATAACGAAGGATGACATAATATGCTGATGAGGCGGTGGATTTAGTGGCAGTGGAAAAGACGGACGCAATGGAAAACAGAGACAGTCTGGTGGGCTACGTGTACGACTACGTGCTGGGCATGATGATGACAAAGCAGATCAAGTGCGGCGAACGCGTGCCAGAGACGATGATTGCGGAAAAGCTGGGCATCAGCCGGACGCCCATTCGCGAGGCGTTGCGGCGGCTGGCAAGCGCCGGCGTTATCAAGATATACCCCAAGCGGTTTGCCGAGGTGATCACGTTCACCGATCAGACGGTCAAGGATCTTGGGTTTGCCCGCGTGATGCTGGATACCATCGCGGCACAGCTGGCCATCATCAACGGCAGCAATGCTGACTTCATACGACTCCGGGAGCTGACGGACAAAAGCCTTGGCGAGGCGGAGGCGGGCGATATCATGGCCGCAGTCAATTTCGACTGCGATTTTCACATGATGCTGGCTGCCATCGGCGGAAACCCGTTCCTGATCGACATGCAAAAGGATCTGTACCTGAAGGTTAAACTGCTGCTGTGCACGTCGGACCGCAAAACGGAGGACAGGGTCAGGAGTCTGCAGGACCATTACAAGATCATCGACGCGCTGCTGAAAAGGGATGCAGAAGGCGTGATCCGCCTGATCTATTCACATCTGGCCGATTTCTACAAGCTGGACATGGAAAAGTACAGAACGTTACATCTGAATATAAATGACATCGCGGCCATCGCCAAAGCGGGCAAGCGTTGACAAGGAGCATTATGAAAGCAGCATGGCTGAAGGACTGGAAAAAGCTTTCCTTTGAGGACAGGACGGTACCGGTGATCGGGCAGGGGGATGCTTTGGTGCGCGTGAAATACGTCGGCATCTGCGGCAGCGACCTGCACGTTTACAACGGTCATCACGCCACAGCGATAAAGCCGGTGGTGATGGGGCACGAGTTTGCGGGTGAGATCGCCGAGGTGGGCGAGGATGGCATACACCGTTTCCAGCCGGGCGACCGCGTGGTGGTGCAGCCGTACACCTCGTGCGACGTGTGTGATACCTGCGTGCAGGGGCGCGACAACGTGTGCCGCCAGCTGCGCATACTCGGCATCCACATCGACGGGTGCTTTGCCGAATACGTAAAGGTGCCGCTGAAGAAGGTATACAAAATACCCGACAACGTCAGCTATCGTCTGGCTTCGCTGACGGAGCCGCTGGCGGTGGCCGTGCACGACGTGCGGCGCAGCCGTCTGGCCGTGGGTGAAACGGCGCTTATCATCGGCGGCGGCCCCATCGGGCTGCTGATCGCGATGGTCGCGCGCTATGCGGGCGCGTCCCGCGTGGTGATCAGCGAACCGAACAAATACCGCATTGGTATCGCGCAGGCGCTGGGCTTCGAGGTGACCGACCCCCTGGTTCCGGGTGCGGACGATATACTGATGGGCAAGACGGACGGCGAAGGCTACGACGTGGTGTTCGAATCGTCCGGCACGATGCCGGGCGCGGCGCTGATGACCAAAGCGGCCAAGATTACGGGCCGCGTGATCGTGGTGGGCATACCGCGCACCAAGCCGGAGGTGGACACCGGCGCGATATTCTCCAAGGAGCTGGACGTGCTGGGCGTTCGTATCCATTCCCAGCTCAGCTTTGCCGCCGCGGTGGACGTGATGGGCAAGGGCGATCTCAATACCGAACTGGAAGCGCTGATCACGCACGAATTTGCGCTGGCCGACATCCAGAAAGCCATCGATTTCTCACAGGAGGACGAACAGCATATTAAGGTTGTACTCAAAGTTTAGCATAATACCATAAGGAAGGATAACGCTTATGAGGTTATTGAAGCTATTTTCGTCGGTGCATCAGTTCGACACGTTTGACGCGTTCGCGGAAGAATTCGCTCTCTCGGCGGATGATCTGGTGATCACACAGGGGTTCCTTTACGACGACTATATGGCACACCTCAACCTGAAATGCACCTGGTTGTTTCAGGACAAATACGGCGCGGGTGAGCCGACCGACGAGATGATCGACGCCATGATGGGGGACGCGCAAGGCCCATACAGCCGCGTGATTGCGGTGGGCGGCGGCACGGTGATTGACATCGCCAAGCTGTTTGCCTTAACGCGCGCGCCCAAAGCGGAGATGCTGTTTGATAAAACGGTGCCGCCGGTGCGCGAAAAAAGGCTGGTCATCGTGCCCACCACATGCGGCACAGGCAGCGAAGTGACCAACATTTCCATCGCGGAGCTGAAGCAAAAGCATACCAAGCTGGGGCTCGCGGACGACAACCTGCTGGCGGACGATGCGGTGCTGATACCCGCACTGCTGACAAAGCTGCCGTACAAGTTCTTCGTGTTCAGCTCCATCGACGCGCTGATCCACGCTATGGAATCGATGGTATCACCCAAGTCCAATCCCTATACGGAGATATTTGCTCAAAACGCCATCCGGATGATTCTGGAGGGCTATGCGCGCATCATTGAGGACGGCCCGGACGCACGGCTGGATTACCTGCCCGAGTTCCTGACCGCCAGCAACTACGCGGGTATCGCCTTTGGCAACACGGGCGTGGGAGCGGTGCATGCGATGTCGTACCCGCTGGGCGCGGCCTATCATGTGGCGCACGGCGAGGCCAACTACCAGTTTTTAACCGCGGTGTTTAATGCGTACTATCTGGTGAATCCCGGCGGGTCTATCCAAAAGCTGTGCGCGCTGCTGGGCGGGCTGCTGGGTGAGGATGACGACGCGCGCGTGTTCGACGCACTGGCGCAGCGCCTTAATGCCATCATCTCACGCAAGCCGCTCCGCGAATATGGCATGAAGCCGAAGGAAACGGAGACGTTCGCCGCGAGCGTGATCGAAAAGCAGCAGCGGCTGCTGGTGAACAGCTACGTGCCGATGGACGAGGCGGCCATCGCGCACATCTATAATCAACTTTACTGAGTTAAGGGGGAAATCAGCCATGATGACGAGAGACGAATACGAACAAAGCCTTCGGGCGTTGAACTTGGATGTCTATCTGCTGGGCGAAAAGGTGGAAAATACGGTGGATCACCCGATGATTCGCCCGTCGATGAATTCGGTGGCGCAGACGTACGCGCTGGCCGAGCTGCCGGAATACGAGGATCTGATGTCGGCGACGTCCAGCCTGACCGGCGAGAAGATCAACCGCTTCACGCACCTGCATCAGAGCACCGAAGATCTGGTGAAAAAGGTGAAGATGCAGCGGCTACTGGGCCAGAAGACGGCGGCGTGTTTCCAGCGCTGCGTGGGTCTGGACGCGGGCAACGCGCTTTACAGCACCACATATGAAATCGACGAGGCGTGCGGTACGAACTATTTCGAAAACTTTAAAGCGTACTGGACGATGGTGCAGCGCCAGGACTGGACAGTGGACGGAGCGATGACGGACCCCAAGGGCGACAGGAACCTGTCACCCAGCCAGCAGGCGGACCCGGATATGTATCTGCGCGTGGTGGAACGGCGGCCGGACGGCGTGGTGGTGCGCGGCGCGAAGGTGCACCAGACGGGCATGATCAACTCGCACGAGGTGATCGTAATGCCCACGCAGGCCATGAAACCTGAGGACAAGGACTATACGATATCGTTCGCGCTGCCCACGGACGCCAAAGGCATATTCATGGTGTACGGACGCCAGTCGTGCGACACCCGCAAGCTGGAGGAAGAGGCGGATATCGACCTCGGGAACAGGCACTTCGGCGGTCACGAGACGCTGGTGATATTTGACGATGTGTTCGTCCCCAACGACCGCATATTTCTAAACGGCGAGACGGCATTTGCCGGTATGCTGGTGGAGCGCTTTGCGGGCTACCACCGGCAGAGCTACGGCGGCTGCAAGGTGGGCGTAGGCGACGTGCTGATCGGCGCGGCGGCGCTGGCGGCGGACTACAACGGCGTCCCCAAAGCGAGCCACATCAAGGATAAGCTGATTGAGATGACGCACCTCAACGAGACGCTGTACAGCTGCGGCATCGCGTGCTCGTGCGAGGGCTGCCCCACCAAGGCGGGCAACTACCAGATCGACCTGCTGCTGGCCAACGTGTGCAAGCAGAACGTGACGCGCTTTCCGTACGAGATCGCGCGGCTGGCGGAGGATATCGCGGGTGGTCTGATGGTGACGATGCCCTCGGCAATGGATATGCGCCACGAGAAGTTGGGCCCGTATATCGACAAGTACCTCAAAGGCGTGGCGAATGTGGCGACCGAGAGCCGGATGCGCGTGCTGCGGCTGATCGAGAACATCACGCTGGGCACGGCAGCGGTGGGCTACCGCACCGAGTCGATGCACGGGGCGGGTTCGCCGCAGGCACAGCGCGTGATGATCGCGCGGCAGGGCAACGTGGAGCAGAAAAAGCAGCTGGCAAAGGAGATAGCCGGTATCAAGGAATAGCAGTAAAGAAGTATTCCATAGGGCGGACAACAGCCCGGTAAGGATATAAGTTTTCAACAGGAGGTTTTAGCGTTATGCTGTCGAAACAAAAAGCCGAGGAACTCAAGGAGTTTGCCAAGCAGATACGTGTCGAGACCATCCGGGCAATCGAGTCCATCGGCGTGGGGCATCTGGGCGGTGCAATGTCCGTCGTGGAGGTGCTGGCCGTGCTGTACGGCGGCGTGATGAAGATCGACCCGAAGAATCCCGGCTGGGAGGAGCGCGACTGGTTCGTGCTGTCCAAGGGCCATTCGGGCCCCGCGCTGTACGCCACGCTGGCACTCAAGGGCTACTTCCCCAAGGAAGAGCTGCTCACGCTCAACAAACCGCACACGCGGCTGCCCAGCCACTGCGACCGGAGGAAAACGCCGGGCGTCGATATGTCCACCGGCTCGCTGGGGCAGGGCATGTCCACAGCGCTGGGCGTGGCGCAGGGGCTGCTGATGAATGGGAAGCCCAACCGAGTCTACCTGGTCATCGGCGATGGTGAGTGCAATGAGGGTCAGATCTGGGAAGGCGCGATGTTCGCCGCGCAGCGCAGGCTGCACAACGTGATCGCTTTCGTGGACTGGAACAAGAAGCAGCTGGACGGCTATTTGAAGGACATCTGCGACATCGGCGATATCCGACAAAAGTTCGAGGACTTCGGCTGGTATGCTCAGAGCGTGGACGGCCATGACGTGACAGAGATACACACCGCCATTGAAAAGGCGCAGGCGCAGACGGAGCGGCCCAGCATGATCGCGCTCAACACCGTGAAGGGCAAGGACTGCAACTTCTGCGAGGGTGTGTTCTACAACCACAACGTGACAGTATCGGCTGAGCAGGCGCAGTGCGCGATTGACGCGCTGTGCAATGTTCAGTAAGGAGGACGACATGGCAAATATAAAGATTTCCCAGACCCGGGCCGAAGACGAGCAGGCGATGCGCGACGTGTACTGCGACACGCTGATGGAGCTGGCGAAGACAAACAAGGACATCGTGATACTGGACGCGGACCTGATGGCCGCCGTGGGCGTGGCCAAGTTCGCAAAGGAATATCCGGATCAGGCGATCAACTGCGGCATACAGGAGGCCAATATGTTCGGCGTGGCCGCTGGGATGTCGGCAGTGGGCAAGATACCGTTTGCGCACACTTTTGGCACTTTTGCCACACGGCGCGCGGCGGATCAGGTATTTCTGTCGTGCGCGTACGCCGGACTCAACGTGAAGGTGGTGGGCAGCGACCCGGGCGTCACCGCGTCGCTCAACGGCGGCACGCACATGCCGTTTGAGGACATCGGCATCATGCGCATCATCCCCACCATGACGATCATCGAGCCAACTGACGCGGCAATGCTGGCGGACATCGTGCGCCAGGCCGCGAACACATACGGCATGTTCTACATCCGGTTGTCGCGCAAGAAGATGGTCACAATATTCGAAGCGGGCAGCACTTTTGACATCGGCAAGGGTGTGGTGGTGCGCGAAGGCAGCGACCTCACGATTATCGCGGCAGGCATCTGCGTGGCGGACGCGCTGACGGCGGCGGACGAGCTGGCTAAAGCGGGCGTCTCGTGCCGCGTGGTCAACATATTCACCATCAAACCCATCGACGCGGAGCTGATCGCGCAGTGTGCGCGTGAGACGGGCGCCGTCGTGACGGCAGAGAACCACAACATCATCGGCGGACTCGGCAGCGCGGTGGCGGAGGTGCTGGGCGAGCATGCGCCCGTGCCGATGGAGCGCGTGGGTGTTAACGACGAGTTCGGTGAAGTGGGTTCCGTGGAATATCTGAAGGAAAGATTCGGCCTGACGGCGAATGATATTGTTAAAAAGTGCCAAAAGGTGCTGGAGAGAAAGAGGAACGCATAAATGAACGTGTACATCGTCGCGGCTAAGAGAACGGCTATCGGGTCATTCGGCGGTGCGCTGAGCAGCGTGCCCGCGCCAAAGCTGGGCGGCGCGGCGGTGAAGGCAGCGCTGGAGCAGGCGGGCATTGCACTGGAGCTGGTGGACGAGGTGGTTTTGGGCAACGTGCTGCAGGCGGGGCTCGGGCAGAACACCGCCCGTCAGGCCGCAATGGATGCAGGGCTTCCCCAAGAGGTTCCGGCAATGACGCTGAACAAGGTGTGCGGTTCGGGCCTGAACGCTGTGGTGCTGGCCGCTCAGAAGATCAAGGCAGGCGATGCGGACTGCATCGTGGCGGGCGGCATGGAGAACATGTCGGCCGCGCCATATCTGCTTAACGGTCTGCGATGGGGCGCACGCATGGGCAACGCGGCGGCGGTGGACTATATGGTGGCTGACGGCCTGTGGGACGTGTTTAACGACTATCATATGGGCATCACGGCGGAGAATGTGGCGAAGCAGTATGGCATATCCCGCGAGGAGCAGGACGCGTTTGCGGCGGAATCGCAGGGCAAGGCTGCGCGTGCGCTGGCATCCGGGCGGTTCGCGGATGAGATCGTGCCGGTTCAGGTGCCGGGTAAAAAGGGTGCGGTGACGGTGGTGGACACCGACGAATATCCCCGCCCCGATACGACGGCGGAGAAGCTGGCGAAGCTGCGCCCCGCTTTCGACAGGGACGGCACGGTGACGGCGGGCAACGCGTCGGGCATCAACGACGGTGCGGCGGCGGTGATCGTGGCGAGCGAAGCATTTGTGCAAAAGCACGGGCTCAAACCGCTGGGGCGCATCGTGTCGTACGGCTCCAAAGGCGTGGACCCGTCCGTGATGGGCATCGGGCCGGTGCCGTCAGTGCGGCAGGCGCTGGAGCGCGGCGGCGTGCAGCAAAAAGATATCGGACTCATCGAGGCCAACGAGGCGTTTGCGTCGCAGAGCATCGCGGTGGCGCGTGAGCTGGGCTTCAACATGAATAAGGTGAACGTAAACGGCGGCGCGATTGCGCTGGGGCATCCCATCGGCGCGTCCGGCTGCCGCATACTGGTGACACTGCTGCACGAGATGCGCAGGCGCGGTGAAAAGCTGGGGTTGGCCACGCTGTGCATCGGCGGCGGTATGGGAGAGGCGCTCATCGTCGAGCGCGCATAAGGGAGGCTTTTATGGAGCTGATCAGCCTGGAAATCAAAGACCGTATCGCTGTGATGACGCTGTGCAATGAACAGGCGCTCAACGCCATCAGTGTGGCCATGCTGCGCGAGATGGAAGAAGCGCTGGACAGCCTTCAGGACGCTGCCGTGCTGGTGATCACCGGCGCGGGTGAGAAGGCGTTCGCGGCAGGTGCGGACATCGCAGGCATGAAGGACTTCACGCCGGAGCAGGCGAAAGAATACAGCCGGTTCGGTAACCGCGTGTTCCGCCGCATTGAGACGCTGCCCATCCCCGTGATCGCGGCAGTGAACGGCTACGCGCTGGGCGGCGGGCTGGAGCTGGCGATGAGCGCGGATATCCGCGTGATGGCGGACAGCGCAGCAGTGGGCCAGCCGGAGGCCTCTCTGGGTATGACGCCCGGCTGGGGCGGCACCCAAAGGCTGCCAAAGCTTATCGGCAAGGCAGCGGCAAAGTATTTGCTGTTCACCTGCGGCACCATCAAGGCGGAACGGGCGTATCAGCTGGGGCTGGCGGAGGACGTGGTGCCCAAGGCAGAGCTGATGGATACCGTGACGGTGCTGGCAAAGAAGATAGCAAGCATGCCGCCTTCTGCGCTGCGCAATGCGAAACAAGCGGTGAACGAAGGCCTAGAGGTGGGAATAGACGAAGGGCTGGAGCTGGAAGCGAACACATATGCCGCCTGCTTTACCACGGACGATCCGAAGAGCCTGATGACCGCGTTTCTGGAGCGGCGGAAGAAATAATCGCGACAAGGAGATATGTATATGAATGTATTCATTGCGGGCGCCGGAACGATGGGCGCCGGAATTGCGCAGGTTTTTCTGACAGGCAGATGGACGGTGACGCTGTATGATATCAACGCCGCTCTTGTGGAAAAAGGGCTGGCCGCCTTGCGCAATGCGCTGGAGCGGCAGTGCGAGAAGGGCAAAATGTCTGAAGAGCAGAAGCAAGCGGCGCTGGCCGCCGTCAAAGGCAGCACAGAGCTTGGCGATGCCGCCGGCTGCGCGCTGGCCATAGAGGCGGTGACGGAGCGCATCGACGTCAAGATAGCACTGTTCGCGTCGCTGAACGCTGTCTGCCCGCCGGAAGCGGTGTTTGCGACCAATACGTCGTCGCTGTCCGTCACGGAGATCGCATCCGGCTCAGGCCGTCCGGACCGTGTGGCGGGTATGCACTTCTTCAACCCCGCGCCGGTGATGAAGCTGGTGGAAGTGATCCGCGGCGCACAGACGTCGGACGAAACGATGGCGTTTGTGAGCGGCACGGCGATTGCAGTCGGCAAGGATCCCGTCACCGTCAACGAAGCGCCGGGGTTTGTGGTGAACCGGCTGCTGATACCCATGATCAACGAGGCGGTGCAGGTGCTGGCTGAGGGCACCGCGTCCGCGGAGGATATCGACAAGGCGATGAAGCTGGGCGCGGGCCACCCGATGGGGCCGCTGGCGCTGGCCGATCTGATCGGCAACGACGTCAACCTTGCCATCATGGAGCAGCTGTATAAAGAGACGGGCGACCCGAAATACCGTCCGCACCCGCAGCTGAAAAAGATGGTGCGCGCGGGGTACCTCGGGCGCAAGACCAAAAAAGGATTCTTTGATTACTGATGGATTAATTGTCATTTATCTTAATATTCAGGAGGAATGGTGAAGATGAAACAGTTCGATATGTTTTTCCCGGTCAGGCTGATCGTGGGGCCCGGACGTGTTGCTGAACTCGGCAAGCGGAGCGCCGCGTACGGCAAGAAGGCGTTTATCGTATACGACCCGTTTTTAAAGGGCGGCAAGCTGGCAGACGCGGTGCGCGAAGACCTCAAAGCCAACGGCGTGGACGCGGTGGAGTTCTACGACGTGGTGCCCAACCCGAGGCATAAAACGATGGACGCGGGTGTCGTCCTCTGCAACGAGAATGGCTGCGACCTCGTGATCGGCATCGGCGGCGGCAGCGCCATTGATACGGCGAAGGCCATTGCGCTGGCGTCGGTGCACGGCGGCTCGGTGTGGGATTACACCGAATACTACGCGCCGGACAACGTGAAGCGCCCAGTGGCGCCCGGATTGCCCATCATCACCGTGCCCACCACGGCGGGCACCGGCACCGAGGCCACGCACTGCTCAGTGATCAACAATCACGACCTCAAGATGAAGGCGACCATCATCAACGAGCACATATATCCCGCTGTATCCATCGTGGACCCGGAGCTGATGGTGTCCGTCCCCAAGAAGGTGACGGCGCACACCGGCGTGGATACGTTCGCGCACGCGTTTGAGTCGTACATCGCCAACGGCGCGACGGAGTGGTCGGAAATGCTGGCCGTGAAGTCGATGGAGCTGTTCGCGAAGCACATCCGCACGGCGGTGAACGACCCGTCCAATATCGACGGGCGTATGGGCATGGCGCTGTCCTGCACACTGGCGGGCGCGGCGTTCGTGCAGTCCGGTCTGGCGCTGCCGCATGCAATTGGTCAGCCGGTGAGCGGTATCACGGACGCGCCGCACGGCGCGACGCTGGCGGTGTGCCTGCCGGTCATCATCGAGTGGACGATCCCCGCGGCGCAGCCCAAGTTCGCCAAGGTGGCCGAGATTCTCGACCCGTCGGTATCGTGCCTGCCTGAGGCGCAAAAGGCTGCGAAGCTGCCCGAGATACTGGCGCAGCTGTACAAGGACATCGACATCAACGAGACGTACGCGTCTTACGGCATGACGCATGAGGATATCAAGGCCGCGGTGGATCTCGCGATGACGGCGTACAAATGGGATATCGGCGGCCACCCCAAAAAGGTGGAGCGGGCCGATCTTGAGGAGATTTACAGGCGCTGCCTGTGAGTTTATGCAGCCCAGAGCTGCAGGCAGATTGACAACACGATTCACATACTCGAGGCGTAATAGCCTCATTTTTTTACTCCGAAAAGCAGACAGCCTGAAATGCTCATGTTGGCCCAATCTGCCTCTTTTATGGTATAATAAAAATCACCCTGAGAAATGCCACCCGGCATTTCGTATAGGATTCCAAAGGGAACTATCCCTTTGGCGATGGTCTGGAGGCAGAGCCTCCGGTATTGCCCATTTTTATCAAACACAAAGGAGAAACAGACATCCATGCTGGCAAACCCCAAAGAGATACTGCTTGATTCCATGAAGAACAACTACGCGCTGGCAAGCATCAACGCGACGTCGCTGCCGGGCATACTGGCCGTGATCGAGGCGGCGGAGGAGCTGAACGCGCCGGTGATATTAAGCCACGCCCAGCTGCACGAGCCGTGGGCGCCCATCGATGTGATGGGGCCGTTGTTCACACACTTTGCACTGCGCGCCAAGGTGCCGGTCATCATCCATCTGGACCACGGTCTGGCGTATGAATACGTGATAAAGGCAGTGCGCCATGGCTTTACGTCCATCATGTACGACTGCGCGCACCTGCCGTTTGACGAGAACGCGCAAAAGGTGGGCGCATTCACGGAGCTGGCGCACAGCCTGGGCCTCATCGTGGAGGCGGAGGTGGGGCTGATGCCCTCCAACGTGTTGGGGCACGGCGGCTGCACCGAATACGGCGCTCCCATCGACCACATCGAGGATTATTTCACCAAGCCGGATGAAGCGGCGGCGTTTGTGGAGCGCACTGGTGTGGATATGCTGGCGGTGTCCTTCGGCACGGTACACGGCATATTCGTGGAGCAGCCAAAGCTGGATATTGCGCTGCTCAGGCAGATTCATGCGCGGGTGAACTGCGGACTGGTGATGCATGGCTCGTCCGGCGTGGACGAAGCGCAGATCAGGGAGGCGGTGAGCGCGGGTCTCAATAAGATCAACTACTACACCGAAATGAGCATGGCGCCCATACCCGAAATATCCAAAGCCATCGGCGAAGCCGCGGTGCCGCTGAACTATCACGATATTGAGCACATGTCCAAGGAAATCATGAAGCAAAAGGCCAAGGCCAAGATAGAGCTGTTCATGAATGGCAGACGCTAAAAAACGGTTTGAGCCGGTGTTAAGCATCGAATACACAGGGAAAATGCCCTGCAATTATGCGAAAGGACGAGAAGACTGATGAAGAAGACGAAATGGGGGATCGTCGGGACGGGCTACATATCCAACCGATTCACCGACGGGCTGAAGCATGTGGAAGGTGCGGAAATTCACGCGGTAGCGTCCCGCAGCAGGGACACGGCGCGCTCGTTCGCGGACAGGTTCGGCATCGCCAAGGCCTACGGCAGCTATGAGGAGATGGTCAAGGACGACGATATCGACATCGTGTATATCGGTACGCCCAACACGGTGCATCTCGAGAACTCACTGATGTATATGGACGCGGGGCGCGCGGTGCTGTGCGACAAGCCGCTGGGCTCCAATACGGCTGAGGTGAATGCGATGATTGCCAAGGCCCGCGAGAAAGACGTGTTCTTCATGGAAGGCATGTGGACGCGGTTCTTTCCTGCCGTCAAGAAAGCGCTGGAGTGGGTGAGGACGGGCCGCATCGGCACGCCCAAGGCGTTTTTCGCGAACTTCGGCATCGACGCGAGCGCGGACCGCAACCAGTGGCGCTTCCAGAAATCGATGTCGGGCGGCGCGCTGATGGACGTCGGCATTTACCCGCTGGCGATGGCTTTCGCGGCCTTCGGTTCCGAATATACGTCGCTCGCGGGCTCCGCCATTGTGAACAACGGCGTGGACGAGGTGAACAGCTTTACGCTGCAGTATCCGGACGGCACAATCGCGACGCTGGGCAGCGCGCTGGCGGCCAAGATGGACAACAAGGTGGTCATCAGCGGCTCCGAGGGCTGCGTGGTGATCGGCGAGGGCTACGACTGGTGGCGCGCCAACCGCGCGGAGCTGAAGCTGACGGGCGATGATCCGTTTGAATGCAGCGGCGGACGCGAGCTGTTCGAACTGCCGTATCCGTCGTTCGGCTTCCAGTACGAGGCCGCCGCGGTGCAAAGCTATGTGGCGCAGGGCTTGAAAGAAGCGCCCGAGATACCGCTGGATGAGTCAATCAGGCTCGCGGAAACGATGGAGGCGCTGCGCAAAATGTGGGGCGTGGTGTACGACGCGGACAAGTGAAGGGACGGGTACAACCAATGAAGAAAACCAAATGGGCTATCGTCGGTACGGGCAACATTTCCAGCCAGTTCGCCGATGGCTTAAAGCACGTGGAAGGTGCGGAAATCTACGCGGTCGCGTCCCGCAATAAGGACTCGGCACGCTCGTTTGCGGACAGGTTCGGCATCACCAAGGCTTACGGCAGCTATGAGGAGATGGCGAAGGACGACGATATCGACATCGTGTACATCGGCACGCCGCATCCCGCGCATCTGGAGAACACACTGATGTTTCTGGAAGCAAAGCGCGCGGTGCTGTGCGACAAGCCGCTGGGCGTCAGCGCCGCGCAGGTGAAGCAGATGGTGCAAAAGGCGCGCGAGATGGACGTGTTCTTTATGGAGGGCATATGGACGCGCTTCTTTCCGGCGGTGAAAAAGGCGCTGGAATGGGTGAAGGAAGGCCGCATCGGTACGCCGAAAACGCTGTTTGCCAACTTCGGTTATGACGACAGCAGGAACCGGAATCAGTGGCGCTTCAAGAGGGAGATGGCGGGCGGCGCGATGCTGGACGTGGGCATATACCCCCTGTCGACCGCGTTTGCGGCGTTCGGGACGGAATACGCAACCGCATCCGGCGCGGCGATTGTCAATGAGGGCATCGACGAGGTGAACAGCTTTACGCTGCAGTATCCGGACGGCAGGAT
>JAEZHF010000017.1 GCA_023416745.1 Bacillota bacterium | reverse complement strand
GTCTACCACCACCTCCACACGGCCCGGACGCGTATCCAGACAGTGCTTGGTGTTGGTCATGTAGCCCCCGGCAATTTTGATGTAATACACCGTGACGCCCAGCTTTTTGAGCAAACGCCCGCTGCCCACCGCGCAGGGCTGCCCGCCGCCCGAAATGGAGCTCATGCCCTCGGGGAACAGGCACACGCGCCCACCGTTTTTAATCACGCGCATGATCTCGGACACCGCATGCACGTCCGGCGAGAAGTTGCGCTTGGGTATCACCTGCATCAGTGAAAATATGGGGTACAGGTGCGAGCGGAAAAACTCATTGTAGCCCACCACATAGTTCAGCCGGTGCGGCAGCACCGCGGGCGCACTGTACAGATAGTCCGCGCGCGAGGCGTGGTTGCCCACTAGCACGTAGGGGTTTTTGTCCTTGCCGGGGCGCGCCTTGTATGTGAACGTGATGCCAAGCTTTTTGCACAACGCCAGCATCCATATGCGTATCAATATCCAGTAGAGCAGCGCGGGCGGCTTGCCCATGTGCTTTCTTTCCAGCTGCTGCTGCAGCGTCAGTTTTGTCCTCATAGCGTTCCCCGATCCGATGATGATAGTATGAATCTATGCCTGTGAAACGTATCTCCACAAGCATACAATCGTTTGTCGGAAAATGAAAGATTTTTTTGGAACAGACCACCGGTTTGACAACTCTTACGGGCATTATTAGTATATAATTCTGGATTTTAGATAATTGGGGATCACACGTTTAATATTTTCTATTTGGGATTTTCCTCCTTATGCAATTCCTCAGCGAACCATTCGACAAAATCATTTTCTCTGCCACCCGAATTCAGGTATGCATTATACAACTCATCAAGTGTCTTATCTGCTTCAGCAGATTCTTCCATATCATGCGCCTTATATATTCGGAGTGCCTTAAAACACCACTCAAACGCTTTTCTATATTCCGCTTGCTCAACATATGTATAAGCTATCTCGTAACACGATGAAGCCGTATTAGGATGGTCCTTGCCTTGCGTCTTTTCATTGGCTTCTAGTTCTTTGAAAAACCATTCCAGCGCTTCACTATGTTTACCCTGATTTCTGTAAACCCGTCCGATTTTATCGTATAACGAAGCCATTTCTGGATACTCCGATCCAAATGTCTTTTCACAAACCGATAATTTTTTCTGAAGATACTCTAGCGACTTTCCATAATCACTCAGCTTATTATACATGAGTGCAATGTCATCGTACATTTCCGAAATATCTAAGCCCTTCCGGTCTCTCTCATAGGCTGGCAGCGCTTTCTTATAATGTTCCAACGCTTTTTCATACTCTTTGTTTCGCCTGTATACTCTTGCTGTATCAATATAAACCTCGGTCGTGTCAGGATGCTCCCCTCCCAGCACTTTTTCGCGAATCGCTATCGTTTTTTCACACCACTCAAGAGCTGTGTTGAGATCTCCCTTTTCCGCATAAGTCACTGCAATATCGTTATAAATATGCGCCGTATCAGGATGTTCTGCACCAAGTGCTTCCTCAAAAATCTTCGATGCTGGTAGCAATAACTTTAGTGCCTTTTTATATTCTTCCTGCCTATAGTAAATAATAGCTATGCGGTTATGAATTTTAGCCGTATGAAAGTTTTGCCGCTTCTTCTTTCCTCCGGACTCTAATTCCTTCTGATACCATTCAATTGCTTTATCGAGCTCTTTAAGGCTCAAATACGTTTGCGCAATGTTGTCGCAGCAATCCGTTATGTACGGATGCTTTTTGGGAAGCATCTTAAAAGCTTTCAGGTGCCATTCCAGCTCTTTTCCATGTTCTCCGAGCTCTTTATATACCAAAGCAATATTGTTGCATGTTGTGGCTGCATGAAACTTGTCTTTTTGGACGGATGACAGTGCTTTATCGTACCATTCGAACGCTTTTTCATACTCGCTAAGGTTCTTATATGCTAATGCGATATTATTGCGCGCCGCTCCAACGAACGGGTGCTTTTCCCCAACTTCTCTTTCCGCGATTGCCAACGCCTTCATATAATACTCGACGGCTTTTTCAAACTCCCTTTTTTCGAAACAATCATCCGCTGAGTGGTTATATTCCATCGCCTTTTCCTGCCCTATTTCTTCATGCTCCATGCGTCTTACTTCCCCTAACCCGTTTCCGGCATAACGTTCTAATATTCTATCATATGAACTACATAAATCAGTATTTGAGACATTAATAGTTAATAGACCTAAAAAATAATAGCAAAACCCTCGTTAGCATAAAATACTATATTATTTTATAGGGTGCAACATTTGGTACAACACAAGATGCAAAAACTCGTCGTTTTACGTGTCCAAAGGGCCGAGCGTGTCCAAAATAAGCTCTATTTCATTTAACGTAAAAAATACATATCATTCTTTTATTTGTTGTATTTTGGCTATATAATGAACATGGTTCGTGAAACCATACTTCATTCAAACCCGTCATGAGCCATTTAACGGTCTGGCAACTTGCCAACGATGTAACTGCAAAGGACAAAGAAACATGAAAAAGCAACCTGTCCGTGCCGCCATCAGCACCAGCACGCTGATGCACCGGCTTTTCAGAACCGCACGTCTCAAAGCTTTCATGAGCACCTACGACAGCGCTTTTCTCAAGACGACGTTCCGCGAATACATCCAGCGGTTGTGTGCCCAAAAGGATCTCGTCTGCGAGCATGTGATCAAAAACGGCGGCATCGACCGCACGTACGGACACCAGCTGTTCAGCGGCCTGCGCCAACCCTCTCGCGACAAGGTGCTCCAGCTCGCGTTCGGGTTCTCGATGAACATAGACGAAGCGCAGGAGCTGCTTAAGATTGCGGGAAAAAGTCCGCTGTATCCCAAGATCAAGCGGGACGCCGCCATCATGTATTGCCTCAAAAACGGCATCGGCTTCTTCGATGCGCAAGCCACGCTGCAGGAGCTAGGTCTGCCGCTCATCGGACGGGAGGGGCGCTATGAGTAAAACACCCGAGTCACACGCGATGGACTTTTCCGCGCAGTTCGGTGAGGAGCAGTTCCCCGCCGCCCTGCTGGACAAATATATCCCATTGGAGCTGCTGTCAGACAACCAACAGTGCGAGACCTATCTGCTCAGAGCGAAGACGGATGGCGGCATGGCGGTGGCTCGCCGCTGCGCCGCCACCAGCCGCCTGCCTGAGGCGGACATTCTCCCCCGCTTGTCACATCCCGGTCTGGCATCTTTTTTCGGTCAATACGAAATGGACGGCCACGTGTTTCTGGTGCGCGAATATGTGCCGGGCGTACCGCTGGACGAATATGCGCAAAGACCGCTGCCCGAGGATGAAGCGCTGGACATCGTGCCGCAGCTGTGCGGCATACTTGGCTTTCTGCACAGCCGGAAACCGCCGGTAATTCACCGTGACATCAAACCCTCCAACATCATCATTGACCCCGAAACGCGCCGCGTGACGCTGATCGATTTCGGCATCGCGCGCGAATACGACGCGGAAGCGGGCAGCGACACCGTCTGCATGGGCACGCACGGCTTCTCGCCGCCCGAACAATACGGCTTCTCGCAGACAGACTGCCGCGCGGACATCTACGCGCTGGGCGTGGTGCTGGCGTGGATGCTCACGGGACGCAATGACCTCTCTGCCGCGCTGCCGATGGTACGCGCCGCGGCGCTGCGGCGCATCATCGGCCGGTGCACCGCGTTCGATCCCAAGAGACGCTGTCGGAGCGCGGCGCAGCTTTGCCGGGCTCTCAACGCGTACCGCAGCCGCATCAAAGGCCGCATCATCGGGGCAGCCGCCGCGTTGCTCGCGGCTGTGCTGCTAACCGTGGCGGGCTACGCGGCAGGGCGCTTTACTGATATCAGCGTACCCGCGGTGGACGGCCTGTTCATCAACAGCCAGCCGATAACTTTCGACGACGCTTTGCTGGAGCAGCGCGTGCGCGACGCATTGGGCCGCGAGGGCGGCGCGATCACCGTTGCGGATGCGGAAACGGTCACTGAGCTGGATCTCTCCAACCACAGCCCCGACGCGCCGGAGAATATGCGTCTCACTGAGATCGGGGCGCTCGCCCTGTTCCCCAACCTGCGCAGCCTCATGCTGGACTGGAACAGCGTGGACGACATATCGCCGCTGGCTTCTCTCACTCAGCTGGAAACGCTGCACCTGAACGGCAACGTAGCAATACAGGATTATTCGCCGCTGGAAGGACTGACGGGCATGAAGGATATCATGCTGGTGGGCTGCCCCATCACCGACGTCAATGTGCACGCCTGCGACGGCATGACCTCTCTTGTCTCCTTCTGGGTGGAGAGCACACAGCTGCATGACATCAGCATCGTGGGCCGTTTCCCCGCACTGGAACGGCTGTTGCTGAAGAACTGCCGTATCAGCGATATATCACCGCTGGCGCAGCTGAAATTTCTCACTTATACAGAACTGTCGCAAAACCCTATTGATGACCTGACGCCGCTGCTTGAGCTGCCGTACCTCGGCACCGTGAAGCTGAGCGAAGATCTGCGGCCGCTGGCGGAGGCGCAGCTTGCCGGAGCCCGATTTGACATCGTCTACGAGTGACCGAAGTGTGCTTCGCGCATACCTAAAATGAAGGCTGTGTCTGTATAATAATTCCGGTGGCACCCAAGCTGTCAGCATTGATGAAACCGGCTGTGCAACGCACCTTTTTGAAACAAGGAAGTCCCCAAACTTCCACCAGAAAATCAGGAGGATATCTCAATGAGGAGAACTTTCGAATTGATACTGTCCGCCGCGCTGATGCTGGGGCTGGCTGCCTGCAGCGCGCCAACTGCTGTGGAAACGCCCGTTCCCACAGCAACCCATACAGCAGCCCCCACACCTGTGCCTTCGGTGGAGCCTGTCGTTGATTTCACCGATGACGCGCTGGAAGGTATGATTCGCGAAGCGATGGGAAAACCGGAGGGCGATATCACCGTCGCGGAAGCCGAAGCGGTGGAACGTTTCGATTTCAAAGTTCAAGACCTCAGCAACAGCTCGATCCCAAGGATCAAGGACATAAGCGCACTACAATATTTCAAAAACCTGCAGAGCCTTGACCTTTCATATCATCAGATCGAGGATTTAGCCCCGCTGGCCGGAATGAAAAACCTGTTTGCGTTGTATTATTTCGACGCGGGGAGCGTCAAGGATTTCTCGGCGCTGTCCGAATTGACTGGGATGATGGATTTAATAATAACCAGTGACAGTTTTTCAAATGCTGATATGCAAAGGCTGGCGGGCATGACAAAGATGGAACTGCTCTGGATACAGGGCGGAAAGGAGCTAACCGATATCAGCGTTGTCACCAACTTTAAAAACCTGCAAAGATTGAATATAGAGTTTTCCGGAGTCACCGACCTCAGCCCCGTCGCCGGACTGAAGAGCCTTGTTGAAGTCAGCCTGCGCGGCTCGGATGTCAGTGACGTATCCCCGCTGAAAGACCTCGTCAATCTGAAAAGTCTGTATTTGGAGGGCTGTCCGGTCACCGATTACTCACCGCTGGCGAACATCGACTCAAATCTTGAAAACAAAGACTTTGAGATGTGATCACTACTATCTTATTTAAAGGAGATAAATGATGAAGAGAGCTTCGTATCTGATTTTTGCATTGCTGCTGATGCTGTGCCTGGCCGCTTGCGGCGCGCCCGCCGCCGTGGAAACGCCTGTTCCCACCGAAGCGCCCGCCGAAACACCGCCCGCGGTCGTCACGTTCACCGACCCAGTGCTGGAGGCGCTTGTGCGAGAGTCTATGGGCAAGCCGGACGGCGATATTACTGTCGCTGAAGCTGAGGCCGTAACAAAGATGGATCTAGGCATCGAGTGGCAGCAGGATCCTTCAGATGGAACCCAAATCAAGGACTTAAGCGGCATCGAAAACTTTAAAAACCTTGAAGACCTTGGACTGAATTTTCATGCGATCACAAACATATCGCCGTTGGCGGGGCTGACGAAGCTGACTTCCTTATCGCTGGGCGGCAACCCGGTGGCCGATATCACGCCGCTGTCCGGACTAACGCAACTCGAATGGCTCACGCTGTTTGGCTGTCAGGCGCAGGATTATAGCCCGCTAGCCAACCTGACGAATTTGAACAGTCTGTTAATAGGGTATTCCACGATCAGCGATGTCAGTATGCTATCCGGGCTAACGGGGCTGACACGGCTTGCCCTTGACAATACGCAGGTCAGCGACGTGTCGCCGCTTTCGACCCTGATCAACCTGAATAATCTGCAGCTGGCCGGATCCCCCATCACTGATTATTCGCCGCTCGCCGAAATATATCCAAACCTGAAAGAAGCGGATTTTAAAATCGTATCATCTCTCAGAGAGCTGGGGTTTGCCCCGATTGATAACGCACCGCAAGTTGAGAGTTATAAAACGGAAGATATGATTATTCATGTTAATCACACTGAGTGGGGTGAGCAAGAGAATAAGGATATTGAAAACGCAGTCATACTGTACAAAAACCACGGGACAGAAAATGAAATTGCGGTAATTTACTATCCCGATAACAGAGTATTTCTTGTATTCAGCCAGCCAAAAGAGTTCCGATATACTTATGACACTCAAAGCGGTGAAATGAGCGTTGAATTCGGCGGAGAAAACGCGAACGCATTTATGCAAGAAGTGTACGATGAAGTCGACCCGTATCCTGTGATGACGCCAATCAGAGATTTCAGCAGAGTGATGACAGATAACTTTGGGGTTTCTGCTGACATACTGTATAATTTGCCGCGGGAAAAGACTGTGGTTGAAACTATATCTCTTCTCGGCTTTGGCTTTGTTGCCGATAAAAGCCAAGCTGTTTGTATCTACGAGCAGCATGAGGGGAACTATACGAGCATTGAGGTCCATCGCCCCGAATGGGGAGATCAGGAGTATTCCGTGCATTTCTTTACTTCAGTCAACGGATATGGCGTGATGGTTCGTTATTATATTGACGAGCAGCGCTATTACATCAAAGCGGATCAAAAAGATGGCTCCAGCGCGGATTTCGAGTTCTTTTGGAAAACCCACGCTAAGAACGACGGCATGTCGCCGGAGGGCATGACGGTTGAGGAATATTTCAAGAACGTCTACGACGACCCTGAAATAAAAGATGTATACCTTTATTCCGTGCTGATGGCTCAGCAATACATCACCGATAAGTTCGGGATGAGCATCGACGAACTGTACGCTCTTCCTTCAGGCGAATAACTTACCAGGGACCCGTTGACAGTTCGGTCTGCGGGCGCTCCACTGTTTAATAGCATCTCCCTATCTCACAGCCGGCGCGGCGATACTGCGCCGGTCTCTTTTTTCCTTCTGCTGCTCTTCAGCAGTCCCTTAAAACCGCGTATCCAGTGTCCGTTAAATATCTCAGCCATGCCGTCGATGGCGGGCTTGTCGAAGTCTCCCGTCATTCCCAGCGATCGCAGCGGCATATCCATCACGGTGGCGTTCACCATGCGTTCCACGTCGTCACCCTCGCTGGCCTTCATCGACCTCACCGCCATGCGTTTGGCGAAGTACACGAACACGCGCCCCAGCAGCGTTGCGCGCAGCTCAAACACCGGCGTATTGAGATGGAACGGGCGGCCTGTGCGGGGCTGGCGGACGGGTTTGTCCAGCAGCGCGAGGAAATCCGATTCGGGAATGTCCAGTGTGCCATCCGTGTGCGGCAAGCTGTAGTAGGACGGCGCGGTATCGCGGTAATCCAGCACGTCGCACGGGGCGGCGTCTATGTGCAGCGCAGCGTTTAGGCGGATGTCCCGGCTGGACGCGCCGATAAGTATCTCGTATTCCCCCGCGTCCACGCACCAGCGTTTTTCAACGGTGTTGTACCAGCTGAACGCGTCGCGCTCCAGCGTGAGCGTCACAATTTTCTGCTCACCCGGCTCCAGCGACACCTTGGCGAAGCCTTTCAGTTCCTTGGGCGCTTTGAACACGGATGAATTTTTGTGCGCCACGTAGAGCTGTGCAATCTCCCTGCCCGCAGCGAAACCGGTGTTGCGCACCGTGAACGTGACCGTCAGCGGCTCGCCCTCGCGGATGCTGCTGCTGCTCAGCTCGAGGTTGGCGTACTCAAATGTGGTGTAGCTCAGCCCGTGGCCGAACGGGAACAGCACATCCTTGCCCGCGGCGTCGTAATAGCGGTAGCCGGTGAATATGCTCTCCCGGTACTGCGTCGAGTATTTGTCGTTGGCGTAGTGATAATAACACGGCGTGTCGGCAAGCCTGAGCGGGAACGTCTCGGCCAGCTTGCCGCACGGGTTTGCGCGGCCCAGCAGCAGGTTCACCGCCGCCTTGCCGCCCTGGCAGCCGCTGAGGTACATCAGCAGCACCGCCTTCACGCGCGGGAGCCACGGCATCGTGACCGCGCCGCCGCACTGCAGCACCACCACCACGTTGTCGTTCACGTCCGCCACCGCCTCGATCAGCCGGTTGTGGGACGGCGGCAGGTCCAGCGAGGTGCGGTCGAAGCCCTCGGACTCATAGCTGTCCGGCAGCCCTGCGAACACGAACACCGCATCCTTGCCCGACGCGGCGGCAACCGCCTCACGGATCATCGCCTCATTAGGTTCTACAGCATCGGGGGCGTAGCCGTCCGCGTAGTCGAAACGCAGGCCGAGCGCCTGCAGCGCGTCGCGAGCATTGTCCAGCGCAACGGGGTTGATCTTGCTGCTGCCCGCGCCCTGATAGCGCGGGTGCTTGGCCATGCTGCCCACCACGGCGCAGCGCCCGCCGCCCGCATACGGCAGCAGGCAGTCGTCGTTCTTCAGCAGCACGGCGGACTGCTCCGAGATGCGCTGCGCGAGCTTGAGGTGCGCCCCGGTATCCACCGTGACCGTGCGCTTCTGTTCGGTGCTTTTCAGTATCAGCGCCACCAGCCGCTCGGCACAGGCGTCCAGCGTCTGCTGCGGGATGAGCCCCTTGTCCACAGCGTCCAGCACGATGGCATCGGTGCCCTTGGACACGCCCGGCATCTCCAGATCCAGCCCGCTGCGGTACGACTCCACCACGTCGTTCAGCGCGCCCCAGTCCGTCATAAACACGCCGCGAAAACCCCATTCGCCGTGCGCCACATCCTGCAGCAGCCAGCTGTTTTCGGAGCAGTATGTGCCGTTGATCATGTTGTATGCCGTCATCACCGTCCACGGCTGGCTCCTTTTGATGGCCATTTCGAAGGCTTTGAGATATATCTCCCTCAGCGCGCGCTCGTCCGCGACGCTGTCGTTGATCAGTCGTCCGGTTTCCTGGCTGTTGGCCGCAAAGTGCTTGAGGCTGGCGCCCACGCCCTGGCTCTGCACGCCCTCCACCCACGCCGCCGCCATCGCGCCGGAGAGACAAGGGTCCTCTGAGAAGTATTCGAAACTGCGCCCGCACAAGGGGCTGCGCTTGTGGTTCGTGCCCGGTCCCAGCAGCACCGCGATGTGCTCTGACTGGCACTCGTCCCCCAGCGCCGCGCCCATCTCGCGCAGCAGCGATTCATCGAACGAGCAGGCGGTGGCACACGCCGCGGGATAGCACACGGCGGGCACGCTGCCGCCCTGCCCCAGATGACTTCCCTTATCCGTCTGCTTGCGCAGGCCGTGCGGCCCGTCGCACACCATCACGGACAGCAGTCCGAAGCGTTCCGCGCCCTCCAGATGCCAGAAGTCACGCCCGGACAGCAGCAGCGCCTTTTCCCCGTTGGTCATGCGGCTCACGATATCTTTGGCCTTGTTCATGCGGTTTGCTCCTTTGGGAATGTGTATGTTTTCGGTTGTATATGGGATGGGCATATTATACATCAGAACAGACAGCTGTGCCAGACGGAAAGCGCACATTCCTGTGCGGCTTCGGCATCGCCTTCACCTCGATGCCCGTCATCGCCTTGAACGCGTCCTTGCCCACCAGCCGCTTGGTATACAGCTTATACATTTGGTCGAAGACGCTATTCTTCTTGTTGAGGTCATGGTACTGCTGCTGCAGGTTCAGTTTCGCGAGGAAAAGAAAAGGGTCTGTAAATAGTTTTGTGCTTTTACTGAACCCATAAAGATCAAGACAGTGAAGATTTAACCTTCTCGGGGAAGAAAACGGAGAGCTGAAGAAGAATCTGTCCCCAATTTTGAACCCGGCCTGTCCATCGTCTTAATACATCCATAGTTGCCAGATAGAGCATTTTCTGCAGCGATTCGTCATTGGGGAAAATGCTTTTTCCTTTGGTGACCTTGCGAAGCTGCCGGTGATAGCTCTCGATCATGTTGGTCGTATAAATGATTTTACGTATCTCAGGCGGGTACTTGAAGAACGTCGAGAGCTCCGCCCAGTTCGTCCGCCATGAATTGATGATGAGCGGGTACTTGGCACCCCATGTGGCTTCAAAGCCGTTCAAGGCTTCTATGGC
>JAEZHF010000047.1 GCA_023416745.1 Bacillota bacterium | reverse complement strand
CGTTTTGAAGCCCCACCAGCACCTGTACTTATCCGGATACTGCTCAAAGCTGTACCACGAATAGTACGGCGACTCAGGGCTGTTGGCAGCGCCCAATGTATCGTAAGCGCGTTCGCGGTTGAAATAGATGCTGTCTGAACCGGTGTGAGAGAACACGCCGTCCAGCATGATGCGGATGCCCTTTTTTGCTGCTTTCTCACACAGCGACTTCAAATCTGCCTCGTCGCCCAGTACCGGATCGATGCGGTGGTAATCCGCCGTATTGTAACGGTGGTTGGACGCCGCTTCGAAAACAGGATTGAGATAGATCACATCTACGCCGAGTGCGGCGATATAGTCCAGCGATTCCGCTATGCCCCTGAGCGTGCCGCCGAAATAGTCGCAAGGATTATACTCGCTCTGCCCCGCAACCGGCTTGTAGAGCGGCTTTGCGTTCCAGTTCTTGTGCTCATACACGCTGCGGCCTTTGGCACGGTGGTAATCCAAACCCTTTTGCGCCGTGTCGTCGCCGCTGCGGCGGAAACGGTCCGGGAATATCTGATACATCACCGAACCGGGGAACCAGCCCGCAGGCATAAAACCGGCGTCGTATACCGTCAATTGAAAGGCGGGCGGCGGCTCAGTATACGCGCAGCCGAGTCCGGCGGTGCGCTTGCCGTCCGCGCCATAATAGACGAGTTTCCCGTCTATATTGATAGTGAAATAATACCAGTAGACATCAGGTATTTGGGGCACTGTTATTTCCGACTGCCAGTAACCGTCCGAAAGCGCCATCCCAATTTCCTCACGATGTTGTTCGCTGTACACGCAGAGATAAACGCTGCCCACGCCGGACAGACGCGTACGAAAGCGCATTGTCACGCGAGCACCCGCCGCGACAGCATGGGCGGGATCACGGAATATGTACAGCGTCGAATCGTGGAGCATTTCATTCCGGTAATTGATCAGCATGCTTTATCCCCTTAAATACTCTCAAGCCCCCATATCGACCGGTTGTAATCGTCTATCGTCCGGTCTGCGCTGAAAAAGCCTGCGCTGGCTGTATTGATTGCGGCCTTGCGCATCCATCCCGACGTATCGGTGTATGCGTCCATTACCAGCTTAAACACATCATTATAAGACGCAAAGTCGTACAGAAGGAAGTACTTGTCTGCCCTGTCGTAATCCCCCGTCAGCAGCGACTGGTAGATGCTCTGGAACTGTGAAGCGTCCACACCCGGCAGCGTGCCGTCTGTCAGACGAGAAACGGCAGCCCGAACTTCCGCATTTCCGTCGAAAATCCGCCGTGGCTCATAGCTGTTAGCAGTTTCCATATGACTGATCTCTTCCGCCCGTGCACCGAAAATGAATATATTATCTGCGCCCACCTGCTCGTATATCTCGACGTTAGCGCCGTCCATCGTACCCAGCGTCAGCGCGCCGTTCAGCATGAATTTCATGTTGCCGGTTCCGGACGCCTCGCGTCCTGCGGTGGAAAGCTGTTCGCTGATATCCGCCGCGGGTATCAGCAGCTCCGCCAGCGACACGTTGTAGTTTTCAAGGAACAGCGTACGGATATTGCCCTTCGTACGCGGGTGCGCTTCTACCAGATCAGATACCACATTGATCAGCCGGATGATATTCTTTGCCTTCAGATAAGCTGGCGACGCCTTAGCTCCGAATAGGAATGTTACGGGATGCGGCAGCGAAAAGCTCTCATCCTGAGTGAATCGATTATACAGATGCAGTATGTGCAGCACTTTAAGCAGCTGCCTCTTGTATTCGTGAAGCCGCTTCGCCTGCACATCGAAAATCGTGTCCGGGTCCAGCGACACCCCTTGTGCTTTCTTGATGTGCTCTGCCAGACGACGCTTGTTCTGCGCCTTCACTTCGGCAAAATCCTTAAGAAACGCCGGATCGTCTGCCAGCGGCTTCAGCCGTTCCAGCTCGCGGTAGTCACTTAAGAAACCGCTGCCGATATGGTCGTGAATCAGTGCCATAAGCGCCGGGTTGGACGCTGCCAGCCAGCGCCGTTGCGTGATGCCGTTGGTCACCGCCACAAACTTCTCCGGCATGATGACGTAGAAGTCGCGGAACGTGCGCGTCTTGAGAATGTCGCCGTGCAGTTGGGACACACCGTTCACATGGCTGCACACGGCGATGCACATGTTGGCCATTCGTATCTCGTCGTATGCGATGACGGACATGCGCGATATCTTATCCCAGTCTCCGGGAAAGGCCTTCCACAGCTTTTCACTGAAGCGGTCATTAATAGCCGCCACAATAGTGTAGACGCGCGGCAGCAGCTGCTTGAACAACTGCTCCGGCCATGTTTCCAGCGCCTCCTGCATCACCGTATGGTTGGTGTAGTTAAATATGCGGCTGACGATGCCGTAAGCCTCGTCCCAGCTCAGCTGCTCCTCGTCCATCAATATGCGCAGCAGTTCCGGTATGGCGAACGCCGGATGCGTATCGTTGATCTGCAGCACCACCTTGTCGGGTAATGTGCGGACATCCTTGTAACGCTTTTTATGCTCGCGCACCATGTGCTGCATCGTGGCGGACGCGAGGAAATAGTATTGCTTGAGACGCAGCATGCGTCCTGCGATGTGGTTATCCTCGGGATACAGCACCTTGGATATCGTCTCCGCCAGCTCGCGCTGCTGCACCATGCAGGCGTAATCGCCCTTGTTGAACGACTGCAGATCGAACACCGGGCATTCCGCGCGCCAAAGTCTGAGCGTCGCGGGCAGTTTGCTGTCGTAGCCGATCACCGGCATGTCGTAGGGCACGGCCAGCACCGCCTGATAGCCCGTGTGGCGAATCGACAGGCCGTCCTCCGTCCAGACCTCCTCCACCGTGCCGTCGTAGCGCACCTCCACCTGCTGCTCGCGCCGCTCAATCTCCCAGACATCGCCCCTGGACGTCCAGTCGTCCGGCACCTCCACCTGCTCGCCGCCTATGATGCGCTGGCGGAATATGCCGTATTCGTAACGGATTCCCGAGCCGATCACCGGCATGTTCAGCGTGGACAGCGAGTCAAGGAAACACGCTGCAAGCCGCCCGAGGCCACCGTTCCCCAGGCCCGCCTCGTTCTCCTGATCCTCCAGCTTATCTAGCGGATAACCAATCTCGTCCAACAGTGTACGGTAATCCTCCAGCACACCCAGGTTTATCATGTTATTGACCAGCGCGCGACCCATCAGGAACTCGGCTGACATGTAGTACAGCGTTTTGGGTCCGCGTTCCTCCATCTCGTCGCTTGCCTTCACCCAGCGCTCCAGTATCCTGTCCCTGATGCTCAGCGCCACCGCCTGGAATATCTCCTCTTCCGAAGCGTTTTCCAGCGTCCTGCCGTAATACCTGTTGAGTTTTCCCTCTATTATCTGCTTAAGCTGATCGATTCTGTCTCTGTTCTCCGTATACAATATCCGTCCTCCGAGATTCTCCCTATATTGTGCCTATTCTATGTGAGCGAAGCGTCCGTGTCAACGTCTGTCATCGACCGGTACACAGCTGCATATTCCATCGCACTGTTCCTGAAGCTCAAATCCTCCGACATCGCGCGTTGCCTCAGTGCCTGCATACGGTCTGCGTCACGGCTTGTTTTCAGCGCGAATCGGATGGTGCTGAGCATGTCGTGCGCGTTGTAGTTGTCAAAGGAAAAGCCGTTTCCCTCTCCAGTATATTCATTGTATGGCGCAACGGTATCCTTCAGCCCGCCTGTGGCCCGCACGATGGGCAGCGTACCGTACCGCAGCGATATCATCTGGGTCAGCCCGCAGGGCTCAAACCGCGAAGGCATCAGAAAAAGGTCGCTGCCGGCGTATATGCGGTGCGCCAGTCCGTCGTCGAACAGCGTCAGGCCTTTGGCGCGACCGCCTGTGCGGTAGGCTGCATTGCGGAAGAACTCCTCGTATTCCGTATCACCTGTGCCCAGCAGCACAAAACCGACATCCTCGGTATCCATCAGCTCATCGAATATACGGAGCACGAGATCCAGCCCCTTTTGCCGCGTCAGCCGCGTCACCATACCGACCAGCGGCGTATCGGGACTGATCTTGATCCCCAACTCGCCAATTAGCGCTTCCTTGTTTTTCCGCTTGCCGGAAAGGTCATCAGCACTGTAACTATAGGGAATCAGCTTGTCTTCCGCCGGGTTAAACGCCTCCGTATCGATGCCGTTGAGTATCCCAATTAGGTCGTGTTCCCGAGCCTGCAACACACCGTCCAGCCCCTCGCCGTAATACGGTGTCCTGATCTCATCCGCGTATGTGGGGCTCACGGTTATAATTTTGTCGGCGAAAACGATGCCGCCCTTCATGAAGTTCGCGCCGCCGTGAAACTCTAAGTAATCCGGATGATAATATTTACCCTCTATGCCCAGCAGATCCGCCGCGAAGCCGAAGTCGAACCGCCCCTGATAACCCAAACTGTGCACCGACAGCACCGCCTTGGCGAGGCTTTGCGGGCGCCCGTCGTATTGCGTCTTCATCAGCATCGGTATCATCGCGGTATGCCAGTCGTTCACATGGATGATGTCGGGCTCGAAGCCGATCAGCGGCAGGGCTTCCAGCACCGCGCGCGAAAAGTATGCGTACTGTTCACCCTCAAAGCTGCCGCCCCGGTATATCGCGTGCCCGAAATAATACTCGTTATCGATGAAATAGACAGGGATGCCTTCCCAGTCGTATACCTCCACGCCCACGTACTGTGAACGCCACCCGAGGTCCACGCCAAAGCTGACCAGATGGACGGCGGAATCGTGGAGCTTATCCTTGATCACGCGGTGATACGGCAGCATCAGCCGGATGTCGATGCCCATACCTTTCAGCTCGCGGGACAGTGTGCCCACCACATCGGCCAGCCCGCCCGTCTTGGCGAAGGGCGCGCACTCTGCAGCGGCCATCAGTACCGAGGGCTGCGGCTTCGCATTATTCTTGTTCCTTTGTATCACAATCTTTGTTGCCATCTCACAACACCGACCCTTTCCGGATGATGCTGGGATAGTTGGGGTCTCCCACCAGCGTGCGCCCTTCTCGGATGTGGCAGTTCTTGTCAGCGATGATATACTCAAGCGAGCAGTTCGCGTCAATATCGCATTCCTGCATGATAATGCAGCCCTTGAGCCGCGCGCCATTGCCCACGCGCACGCCGCGGAACAGCATGCAGTCCTCTACCTCGCCTTTGATGACGCAGCCGTTGGCGAGCAGGCTGTTTTTGACGGCGGCGTTATCGCCGTATTTCACCGGTGCCTCGTCCTTGATCTTGGTGTACACCGGGCGGCCGGTATAAAACAGGTCCTTTTGCACCTCGGGCCTCAGCATGTCCATGTTCATATCGTAGTATGCGTTGACAGAATCAAGCCGGCCTACATAGCCTTTGTGCTCAATCCCCAGTATACGCAGATTCTTCACGTTTTTCAGCAGTGCATCGTTCACGAAATCGAAATGCCCGTGCGCGATGCTGCGATCGATCACGTATTCGAGCAGGCTCTTGTGAATCAGATACACTTCCATACCTGCCTTGTCGGAGCTTGAATATTTGAAGTTGTAATCCATCTCTGTGACCCAACCGTCCTCGTCAGTAAACAACCGCAGACCGCGATAGTGTTCGCGGCTTTCGCCGCCGCCGTTGTCCACATTGTAGAGTATCGTGATGTCAGCTTTCTTCTCCAGATGCGCTTTTAACATATGGTTGTATGTTGCAGTGTGGACGGTGCTGGAGCCCACCAGCAGGCAATAAGGCTGCGAAGCGCGCTTGATATACGACATGTTGCTGCGTATCGCATCAGAGATGCCCCGGTAAATGCCCGTGTTCTCGGCGTTGTCAAAAGGCGGCAGCATGAACAAGCCATCCGTTTTGCGGGAAAGGTCCCATTCCTTGCCGGAACCCACATGGTCCATCAGCGACTGGTAATTTTTCTGCGTGATGATGCCCACGTTGCGGATGCCGCTGTTGACCATGTTAGACAGCGCAAAATCGATCACGCGGTAACGCCCGCCCACAGGCAGCGCTGCGATGGACCGGATCAGCACAAGCTCACGCAGATTGTAATTTTCCTCACCGGCATATATCAGGCCGAATACATCTTTAATCACAAGGTCACCTCATTTCCGGCTTCACACACATCGTTGATATACTCACAGTCCGGCTGTATGGAGGTCCCCTGCTCGATGTCCAGCCTTGGGCTGATGCGGGCTCCCTGACCGATCACCGTGATCTTCTCGTCTCCGCCGATACGGCAGCCATGTTCCACCACCACATCCTCGTCGATGATGGTTCGGACGATTTCGCAGTCTTCGCCCACCACGGTGTTCTGCATGATGATGCTGTCGCGCACATGAGCCCCCGCCGCGATCGTGACCTCAGGGAACAGCACGCTGTTTTCCACCGTACCGTAAATTCGGCAGCCCTCCGAAATAAAGCTCGTTCGAATCTTCGCTTCGTCGCCCACGTAATGCGGCGGCTGATTGGGGTTCCGGGATAGTATCTTCCATGATGGGTCGTGCAGGTTCAGCTCGGGATGATCCTGCAGCAGCTCCATATTGGCCTCCCACAGGCTCTCAATCGTCCCCACGTCCTTCCAGTACCCTTTGAAGCGGTAGGCAAATATCATCTCGTCCGCCGCGAGCATGCGGGGAATGATGTTCTTGCCGAAATCGTTGGCCGACGTCCTATCCTCATTGTCCGCCTGCATATATTCCTTCACATTATGCCAGTTGAATATGTATACGCCCATCGACGCCAGATTATTTTTTGGCCTCTCCGGCTTTTCCTCAAACTCGATGACTCTCATCGTATTGTCGGTGTTCATGATGCCAAACCGCGATGCATCCTCGATCGGCACCTCAATCACCGCAATGGTGGCGGACGCTTCCGTCTGTATATGGAACTTGAGCATTGCGCTGTAGTCCATCTTGTAGATGTGATCGCCTGACAACACCAGCAGATAGTCCGGATCGAATTTGTCGATGAAAAAGCTGTTCTGATAGATAGCGTTGGCCGTGCCGGTATACCATTCTCCGCGCTCCGCTTTCAGGTATGGCGGCAGTATGAATACACCTCCTGTGTTGCTGTCGAGGTCCCACGGCGCGCCCGTGCTGATGTACGAGTTCAGCTCCAACGGTTGATACTGCGTCAGCACGCCCACCGTGTCCAGCCCCGAGTTGGTGCAGTTGGAGAGAGGAAAATCGATGATCTTATACTTGCCGCCGTAGGGCACAGCCGGTTTTGCGCGCGTTTTGGTCAGCACGCCCAGACGCGCACCCTGCCCTCCTGCAAGCAGCATGGCAATACACTTTTTCTTGTTGATCATACTTCATCACCTCGATTTGGATTTTCAGTTAATTGGTAGTACACAGACGACAGCGGCGGCAGATCCAGCACGGCGCTGAACGGATGGCCGCCGAACCCCTGCTCTAAAGCAGGAATCTCTTCAGGCTGACGGTTTCCACCCCCTCCGTAAGCCTCATTGTCACTGTTGAACGCTACCGACAGCACGCCTTCGGACGGCAAACCGATCACAAAGCCGTTCACCGGATTGGGCGTGAAATTGAACGCACAGACACACACGCGGCCATCCCGGCTGCGGCGCATAAAAGCATAGGCGCTCTGTTCCGCGTTGTCCGCGTTGAGCCACGCAAAGCCGTCCCAGCTGCCCTCCACCTCCCAAAAGAGGGGGGAATTCTTATAAAATGCGTTAAGCGCTTTGACATACTGCTGTATCTGGCGGTGCCTGTCGTATTCCAGCAGGAACCAATCCAGTTGCTTTTTGTGAGCCCATTCGATAAACTGCCCGAATTCGCTCCCCATGAACAGCAGCTTTTTACCAGGATGTGCGTACATAAACCCAAGCAGCGCGCGCAGCGACGCAAACTTGTTGTCGTAGCTGCCGTGCATCTTGTCCAGCAGTGAGCGCTTTCCGTGCACCACTTCGTCGTGCGAATACGGCAGTACGAAGTTCTCGGTAAATGCGTAACAAAGCGAGAATGTCATCTTGCTGTGATAATACTGCCGAAATATAGGGTCTACCGACATATACTTGAGCGTGTCGTGCATGAAGCCCATGTTCCACTTGTACATAAAACCCAGACCGCCGTCATAGGGAGGGCTCGTTATTTTGGGGTACGAGGTGGACTCCTCCGCGATCGTGATTGCACCGGGGTAGCGTGTCAGTATCACAGCGTTGAGCTTCTTTAGAAAGGCCACAGCGTGATAGTCTATATTTCCACCGTGTTCATTGGGCATGAACTCACCCTTGTTGCGGGCGTAGTCCAGATACAGCATGGACGTGACCGCGTCCACCCGTATGCCGTCGATGTGGTATACATCGAAAAAGAACATCGCGCTGGACACGAGGAAGCTTACCACTTCGGGACGGCTGTAGTTAAATATCAGCGTTCCCCACTGCGGGTGGTTGGCCTGCAGCGGGTTTTGGTGCTCGTATAAGCAGGTGCCGTCAAATCTTGCGAGACCGTGCGCGTCCTTGGGGAAATGCGCGGGCACCCAGTCCATGATGACGCCGATGCCTTTTGCGTGCATCGTATCCACGAAATACATGAAATCTTGCGGCGTGCCATATCGGCTGGTCACCGCGTAATAGCCGGTCACCTGATAGCCCCACGAATCGTCCAGCGGGTATTCAGTGACGGGCATGATCTCCACATGTGTGAAGTTCATCTCCAACAGATAGTCGGAAAGCTCATCGGCTACCTCGCGCATGTTTGCGAAGCGGTAGCCTGCTTTTAAGCGCCACGAACCGATGTGCATCTCATATATCGCCATCGGCCTTTGCAGTGAATTCATCTTTTTGCGCTTTTCAAGGTAATCCAAATCGCGCCACGCGTATCCGCCGAGGCTCCACACCTTTGAAGCCGTCTGCGGGCGCACCTCAGCGTGAAATGCAAACGGGTCTGCTTTCAGTACCGTTTGGTTGTCGTAGCCTACGATATGATATTTATAACAGTCTCCGTCCTTAAGCCCCGGAACAAACGCGGCAAACACGCCGGCAGGCAGCCGCTCCATACTGTTCTTCGACGCATCCCAGCCGTTGAAATCTCCCACGACGCTGACGAACTGTGCGTTGGGTGCCCACACCATGAAACGGTGAGCATTAAGCTCCTCTATGAAATGACAACCGAAATTTGAATAGGCCTGCTGCGCTTCCCCAGTATTAAACAGGTAGATTTCGTCAGTGTTGATGTACTTTGAACAGTCTCTCATACTCCGAAATCCTCTTTCTCCCGTCCATAGGTTCCGTAACTTCCTCTTTGGTCAGCCTTTTGGTAATATTCGACCACTCTTTAGTATTTCCCTTCATTTGACCAAGGTGAAATGTTTGATTTCGGTAAAGCGCAGGGCTTTGGAGTCCGTCATAGACCCCCAATCCTAGCGTCCAAAAAGCGAGGTGATGCGGTCCAGCGATTTTATGGTTTCGCTGTCATACTGACCTTCTGTCAGCCGCCACCGCCAGTTGCCCTGCGACGTCTGCGGCTTGTTCATGCGGGCAGATGTACCTAACCCCAGCACATCCTGCATCGGGATGATGCATACATCCGCGACGGAACCCATCGCCAGCCGTATCAACTGCCAGTGGATACGCTCTGGCTGCACACCGTCCAAATACTCATTCAAAAATGCTTTATCTTCGCCGCTGAGCCCGGCATACCACCCCTGGGTGGTGTCGTTGTCGTGCGTACCCGTATAGACGACGCAGTTTCTGTCATACCGGTGCGGCAGATAAATGCTTTTTCCGTCTGGGTCGAAAGCGAAATGCAGCACCTTAAGACCCGGGTAACCGGTGGCCTTGAGCAGCTCGAACACCTCAGGTGTAAGAAACCCAAGGTCCTCCGCGATCAGCGGCAGACGACCCAACTGGCGCTCCAGCTGATGAAAAAAGTCGATACCGGAGCCTTTGACCCACCGGCCCGTCTCCGCCGTTTGGGAGCCTTCGGGTATTTCATAGTACGACTCAAATGCTCGAAAATGATCGATGCGCAGATAATCAAACAGTGATATCTGATGGGCGATGCGCCGCATCCACCAAGCATAGCCCGACTTTTTCAACATACCCCAGTCGTAAACGGGGTTTCCCCACAGCTGGCCGGTGGGGCTGAAATAGTCCGGTGGGCAGCCCGCCATACAGTTTTGCTTGTCGAGCATGTCCCGGCCCGCCCACGCGTCCGCGCTGTCCGCCGCAATATAAATGGGCATATCGCCGATTATCTTGATGCCTTTGTCGTTCGCGTACCGGCGCAGCGCGTCCCACTGCCGGAAAAAGAGGTATTGTACAAATATATGATAACCGATCTGTTCCTTGAGACGAAGCGTGGCCACGTTCAGCGCACTGTCGCTGCGCTGTGCCAGCGCCTCCGGCCATTCCCAGTAAGGCTTCATATCATATGTGTTTTTCAACGCCATGAACAGCGCATAGTCAAATATCCACTCAGCGTGCTGCTGAGCAAACGCTTCCATTTCCGCCTCTATACGCGCACCGCTGTAACGGTAAGCCAACTGAAGCGCCTGCTGTTTGCCTTCATACTGGGCTTTATAGTCTACGGCGTCACACTGCCGTTCAAACAATTTATCGCACAGATCCAGCCCTTCTGCGGGCAGCAGATTGTCTTGAAACAGCTCCTCAAAATCAATGAAATAAGGGTTGCCCGCAAACGCGCTGAAAGACTGGTAAGGCGAGTCGCCAAAACCCGTGGGCGACAAGGGCAATATCTGCCAGTATTTTTGGCCGCTTTGTGCCAGCTTATCCACAAAGCCACGCGCCCCCTGTCCCATCGTACCGATACCAAAGTGGCCGGGTAGAGATGATATTCCCAGCAGTATGCCGCTTCCACGCTCCATGCAGACTCCTTATTTCGCCGCCGGACGGCGGCTGTTATTATTAATAAACTCTTCAATGCTGGCCATACTGAGCTGGCTGCTGGCCGCGCCCATATACTGCGTATTGAACGCGCCGCACGCACAGGCGAAGTCCAGCGCCGCCGTCGTGCCTTTGCCGTCCAGCAGCGCGTGTATCAGCCCAGCGCAGAACGCGTCCCCCGAACCGGTGGTGTCCTTAGCAATCACGGCATACGCAGGCACATAGCCGGTATAATCACGGCACCGCGCATACGCGCCGCGCTCGCCCAGCTTGATCACTACGTTTCTCGCACCTGCGTCTACAAACGTTTTGGCTGCATCCTCGCAGCTTAACCCCTCTGTCAAGTGGAGGCTGTCCGCCTCACTGGGCAAAAACCAGTCCACATGCGGCAGGAAAGCTCTGAGCCCCTTCAGCCTGCGCCCTTTCTTATCCGTCGCCATGTCGGCAAATGTCATCACGCCGTGCCGCTGTGCGTGAACGAGTATTTCCTCCATGCCGTCCTCGTCCAGCTTCGGGCAGCCGTAAAAGCTTCCCACACTGAGGGCACGTGCGTTCGCGATCAGATCCAAATCCACATCGCCGATGCAAAAGTCATAGTTGTTGCCGCGGCGGTGCAGTATGCTCCTCTGTCCATCCGCGGCCACCAGCACGATAGCGGCAGTGGTCACCGACTCGGCCGAGACCGTCACATGCGACAGATCAACGCCGCTCGCTTCCATCTCCGCCGTGAACAGCCGACCCAGCGCGTCGCCTCCCAGACGGCAGCAGAGCGCAACTGACCGGCCTAACCGCGCAAGATCCTCCGCCTGATTGACCGCGTCGCCTCCTGGCGCCACGATGATGCTGTCTACCGGAGTTTTCTCCCTGTCAAACAGCGACTTATTCACAGGGGATGCCAGTATATCCATTACGGCAATGCCCAGCGCCACCACGTCATGTCTCTTCATGTGTTTTACTATACACCAAAAGGCAGCCCGTTGGCTACATGTCAGTTCTTCGTATTAAACTGTATGCTTCCAACTGACCTGCTGTACTGCCTTTCGAGTACATAGTATAAAAAATATTAATTCTCCTTTATCCGCTACTATATTCGCTTATAATGGTAGAGTATAAATCCGCTTTGACTTGACAAAACCGTTTTAAATCGTTTAACCTATTTATAACAGAAAAAAATATATGAAGCGGTGCATTTATGATCAGGAATATATATGACATGACACTGAAGCTGATTACTCCTTCAGAGAAGGGTAGTCAGATCGATTTTACGTCAAAGCAGGACGACATACTGGAGGCGGTTTGTTTTTTTAATGAAAAGTTTCGGACATGGAGCAAGCGGATCATCGTTTATATGATCTCCAAAAAGTCAATCCACCTGCTGCTTTTCATGGAGAGCGAAAAAAAACTGGAGCATATCTCTGCGCGTGAAATACGTTTCTTCACGATTTATCTGAACAACCGGAAAAGCTGGAACGAGTACTCGCGGAACAGCTCCAAGCTGTTTGAGAGCGTTAACTTTTCGGCGAGCAGCATGCAGGGGGCTCTGCACCAGATCGAAGGAATGGACATGGATTCGGATGCCTTCATGATGCAGGCGGAAGAAATTGAGTTTGTCCGGAAGGAAAGCCAGAAAAAAGGCACAAGAAGCGAGGCGGCTGAAACCCAGGATCTCAAGGATCTTTCGGACGATGAAGCCATCGCGATCGTAAACTATCTGATGAAAACCAAAAGCAAGGGAGAAAACAGTGCACAGAAAGCTGAGACTCTCTCCGAGATTAAAGAACTTCTGAAAAAATGGTTATAGAGGGAGGCTTATGATTAAAATAAACGACGTATGCAAAACTTATAATGGCACCGATATGGTGGTCAACCATCTTAATCTAAATATTAATGCCGGCGAGCTTGTTGTACTCGTGGGCGAGAGCGGCTGCGGCAAAACGACAACGATGAAGATGATCAACCGTCTTGAGGAACCCAATAGCGGCGATATTCTGATCGACGGAAAAAACATCAACGGCATCAATCCCATCGAACTGCGCCGCAACATCGGGTATGTGATTCAAAAGGTTGGTTTGTTCCCGCACTTAACCGTGGGGAAAAACATTGCTCTGGTGCCGCAGCTGACCAAAAACGATCCGAAAAAGATTGAAGAAAGAACCATTGAATTGCTGGATATGATCGATCTTAAGCATGAGGATTATATTAACCGGTACCCCAACGAGCTATCCGGCGGTCAGCAGCAGCGCGTCGGCGTGGCCAGAGCGCTTGCCAACAATCCGGACATCGTACTCATGGATGAACCTTTCTCAGCGCTGGACCCCATCACCAAGGACCAGTTGCAAAATGAACTGCTCAAGCTGCAGGAGGAACTGCACAAAACAATCGTTTTTGTGACGCACGATATTGACGAGGCAATCAAAATCGGTGACAGAATTGCCGTGATGAAAAACGGTAAAATCATTCAGTATGACACGCCGGAAAACATACTGAAAAAACCCGCCGATCAATTTATTGAGAATTTCGTGGGACGCGGACGCCTCTGGAAGACGCCGGAAATGCTCAAGGCCGAAGACATTATGAATAAGGATTATGTGCGTATCGGTATGAACCGGCCAGTGGCTCATGCCATTGAGCTGATGCGAGAGAGAAACTGCGAGGTACTCGTTGTCGTAGACCGCAGCGGCAGCGATCACAATATTATGCAGGGGCTGGTTGGCCGACGGCAGATGTTCAATGCCGGCAATCATGAAATCCGCATGAAGGACATCATGAAGACCAATGTTACAACCGTCCTCCCCGACACGCCGTTGACCGAGGTGCTGAAACTGCGGGAACAACAAAAGCTCCGTTTTATCCCCGTTGTTCAGGAGGGCATTACTCTTGGTGTAATTACAGAGCCCAGCATCCTCAATGTGCTGTCAGAGATTATACCAGAAAGCGAGGGATTTTAATTGTTTGAATATATAGCAAAGAACTGGAGTGCAATACTGAGCCGCACAGGCGAACACGTATTGCTGGCTTTCACAGCGGTTGCTTTAGCCTGCATTGTCGGAGTGCCGCTTGGCATGCTGATCACCAAAAACAAAAGGCTGGCCAATGCTATCATCAGCGTTGCGAACGTGCTGCAAACGGTCCCCAGTCTGGCGATGTTCGCGCTGCTCATACCGCTGGTGGGCATCAAGGAGAAAAATGCCATATTTGCGCTATTCCTCTATGCGCTGCTTCCCATCATCAAAAATACTTACATCGGTATCAAAAACGTGGACCCGTCCATTATAGAAGCGGCCAGAGGTATGGGTATGTCACGATCACAGATACTCTATAAAGTACAGACGCCGCTGGCTGTTCCCGTTATTATGGGCGGCGTGCGCATTGCCACCGTTACCGGCATCGGCGTTGCGACTATCGCCACATTGATTGGAGCGGGCGGTTTGGGAACACTGATATATCAAGGCATCGGTATGATGAACTATCCGATGATGATCGCGGGCGCGGTGTCTGCGGCGGTGCTGGCGCTGCTGACCGATTTTATACTGGGCTCGCTGGAGAAGAAGCTGACGTCCAAAGGTATCGCTTCAAAATAACAGACCGTTATCGGCTTTTGGCCGTTAACCATAATAATTAACGTGGAAAGGTTGGTAAAGATGAAAAAAGCAATAATCATTACACTTGCAGTCATGCTGCTTGCGGTCGGTGTCATGTCCGGCTGCGCAAAAAAAGAGGACAACATCGTCAGGATCGGTCACAAGAACTATACTGAACAGCGCCTGACAGGTCAGATGCTTTCAGTTTTGATAGAGGCCAAAACCGATTACAAAACCGAAGTGACGGAATTTGGCGGCACCATGCTCTGTTTTGAAGCATTAAAAAACAAGGAGATTGACGTGTATCCGGAGTTCACCGGTACTGCATACGGTGCAATACTGAACCAGACCGAGGTGTTGGGCCAACAGGAAACATACGATTATGTGAAGAAGGAATTTGAGGATCAGTTTGGTATCACATGGCTTGATGAAATGGGTTGGAACAATACTTATATACTCTCAGTGACAGCGGAGACTGCGGACGCCCTAGGCGTTTCAACCGTATCCGAGCTCATACCCCATGCACCGGAAATGATAATGGGTTGCGACAATGAATTTCTGGGCCGCACAGACGGTCTGCCGGGTCTCAAGGAGGCGTACGGCATCGAATTCAAGCAGGAGACGCCCATGGATCAGGGTCTTACGTATGCAGCGCTGCGCGACGACCAGATCGACGTCAACGTGTCGTTCAGCACCGACGGCCGCATTGCCAAGTTCAATCTGGTCAACCTTACTGACGATAAACAATTCTTCCCCCCTTATTTTGTAGCTCCCATCATAAAACAGGATTATGCGGAAGCGAACCCCGTGGTGGTGGACGCGCTGAATATGCTGAATGATAAGTTTACGGACGAGGATATGCAAAAATACAACCTGGCCGTGGATGAAGGCGGAGATCCCAAGGAAATAGCTGCTCAGGCCCTCAAGAACAAAGGTTTGATAGACTGATAACGGTAAAAACGCGGAGCCGGAGAGCGATACACTCTCCGGCTTTCGTCTATTTGAATAGTAAAAGGAGATTTGCATGAACGTATTGGGTATCGTCGGAAGCCGACGAAAAGAAGGCAACACGGCTTTGCTTGTCAATTCAGCCATGCAGGCTATTGATAATGAAAACATTTCAACGCAGACAGTTTATCTGGACGATTATGACATCGGTGGCTGCCGAGGCTGCGAGGCTTGCAGCCAAACCCTTCGCTGTGTCATGCAGGATGGAATGCAGTCTCTTTACCCGTTAATAATGGAAGCCGATGCAATCGTCATAGGCTCTCCCACGCATTTTTATAATGTGTCTGCCGCTGTCTGTGCTTTCTTTGAACGGTGTTACTGTTTGGAGCTATTCGATGAAACAGACCGTTCCGTCTGGGTAAGCCCGGGAGAAGCCTTGGGCGGCAAGTATGCGGTCATTATCGCTGTCTGCGAACAGGCTAACGAAGCCGACATGGGTTTTACCGTGGATGCAATGCGGCTGCCGCTTGAGTCCCTGGGGTATCGCGTCGTTGATATCGTAAAAGCGCTTAATTTTTTTGAAATAGATGCAGTGAAAAATAACAATGATATGCTTGCCCGGGCAGCTGCATCGGGTAAAAAACTGGCCAGCACACTTCTTCTGCGTCAAAAAGCAGTATCCTTAATCCAAGATTAATCAATCAATTACAACCCGATGATATAAATATCGCATTAAACTTGATGCTGGCAACAAGGCAGCTGACACCAAAACTAATACGGACAGGGCTAACACCTCAGTAATAAGCCCTGTCCGCATCAAACGTATCGTCGCTTTACTCTTCCGGCAAAATGCCCAGCAAGGCATCCCGCAGAAACACAGCGCCTCCGGGCACAATGTTGTCGTAATACGCCGTGAAGCGGTCGTCGTCCACATACATCTGAGCTAGCCCTCTGTGAGCGGCGGCGCTGTAGCTGCCCCACGAGCACATCAGCCACTGTTTATGCAGCTCACAGAGGTGTCTGGCGGCCTCTCCTTGCGTATCGTTAGTCTGCATGGCTGTTTTCAGCGCTTCGTTTACCTCAGCACTTAGCGCTTCCATGCGTGCAAACTGCGCCGGCGTCATGCCCATAAGTTTCGCATTGGATTGGTCCACCGCTTCATGGCCGTACCTTTCCCGCGACTCTGCGCCGAACTGCCGCTCGTTGTCGTCGATGTAATGCTGCTTGAAGCCTTTAAATTTCTCTGCATCCGTCATGTCAAATCCCTCCTTTTTTGCTGTGAGAGTGTTGCTGACGGTATTGATCAGCGCGTTCATCTGGCCCCTCCGGGCCTGCAGCTCCTGAAGATGCTGCTCCAGCGCTTTTTGCGCATCAAATTCGGGCGCTTGCATGATGAGCCGAATCTCTTCAGGCCCCACGCCGAGTGCGCGGTAGAACAGTATCTGCTGCAGCGTGTCCACCTGCTCGCGCCCATACAGCCGGTAACCCGACACGCTGGTCTGGGCGGCCTTCAGCAGCCCGATCTGGTCATAGTACCGCAGCGTGCGCGTGGTCACGCCTGCAAGTTTTGCCAGCTGTCCGATCGTATACACGTCATATTCACCTCCGGAGGTTATCGTAAACCATGACGCTGCGTCAAAGTCAATACTTAATTTCTAAAATAATAATGAACACCGGCTGTATGCCGATGTCTCACAGATTAAATACATAATCCTCACAATATCACATTTCGAAAACATCGTAGCCAGCTCGGTCCACTGCGTCCTTGAAGTGGCTGAAGCCCAGCCTGCTTGCATCGTATTCGATCATCAGCGTTCCCGCCGCAAGGTCCACTTCAGCGCTCTTCACGCCTTCCAGCTCCGACACCGCTTTTTTCACCCGCGATACGCACGCTTCGCAGCCCATCCCCGTCACACGGAACATTTTCTTTTCCATCATCATTCTCCTCTTTGGTAAATCGTCATTGCCCTGGAGCTATAGCTAAAATATTATCTGTATGTCAGCCTGCTGCCTGTGCCATTAGCGCAGCGCAAATCTCTTTGCACGGCTGCCACACCAGCTGGTCAAACGCTGCGTCGTCGTGGGGAGCCGAACCGTTGCCCGTGGGCGTTAACTCAACACACAAGCCCGGCCTTTTAAAATCCTGCCGGAACCAATTCTCGAAGCCCGCGCCATACACCGCCGGGTCTTCGGATACGGGCATCAGTTCATAACCTGTCACATCAGCCAGCGTTTCCGCAATGGGCGCACCCGCCGGAATGGCGTCCTCGGTGCCGCTGTCCGCCCAATAGATTACTTCGCCCTTGGTGTGGAAGGATGCCGCCAGCACAAAGTCATTACTGTTGCATAGAGCCATCACTGCCTGAACCTCCGGCTCGGTAGCGGGTGCCGCCCCCTTAAACATCTCCGAGCTGGGCTCGTCGGTGTTGCTCTCTTTCTCGTCCCAGTGGCACGGATACTGCCGGTTCAGATCCACACCGTTGATGTTGGCTTTCCACTCGGCGTAAGTATCCTTGAGCATACGCATGGCCTTTACCTTTTCCGGATCCTTCGCAGCTTCCACACCGTTCTGCACCAGGTTGACACCATCCGGGTTCACCATCGGGACGATATATACCGTCACCTCTTTGAGCAGCGCGGCGACATCATAACCGGTAAAAGGCTCGGCCGACGCAGCAGCGCGCGCGTATTCGTCCGCCGTCTCCATCAAAAAAGTGGCGGTGATGTATTCGCGCGCATGGTGCGCACCCAGCAGCAGCAGCTTCTTCTCGCCTGTCCCCAGTTTGATCAGCGGCAGCTCACGCCCCTCCACCGACCGGCCAATGCTTCCTGTCTCAATCAAATCCGGATACAGCTCCGCCAGCCGTTGTAAGTCAGCCGTCATCTGCTCATAACTGTAGGTTTGACTGGGGTTGACGGTGTTTTCTGCAATCGTATGTGTGGGAGCAGGCGCCATTGTTGCGACGGGTATTTGTGTTTGGGCAGCAGATTCAAAGTCAGATACTTCCGAGGTTTCCTCACAGCCCAACGTCAGTATCAGGCTTATTATCAGCACAGCGAACAGCAGTACTGATAACCGTTTGCGGCGGTGTGTTCTTTTCATCGTTGCCTCTTTTTCATATATTCTGTCACATTTAATTTTCTGAATAATGAAGTCCATTATTGTATTATACCACCTATCCAGTAAAACTTAAAAAGCAATTCTAAGGAGCAGGGTCTTTTCCGTCCGCACAAAATGGTTTGAACATCAAACATATTGTTTATTTATTCAAAGCACGGAGGATTGATATGATCTATAAGTTAAAGTATTATTATAAAAAATATAAAACAGATAAGGCTTTGGTGGCATCGGAATGTACCGCTGCCAATCTGCGAAGGATTTATAATGCCTCTTTGATAGGCGCCTTGATATCACTCATTCATATCGCGCTTTTTGTTTTTTCTCCTCAGGGCACAAGCGCAGCTCTTGAAACGTGGCGTCTTGGGATCATTTTCTCTCACTGCACTATATTCATTTTGTTTGGAACAGCCTTTGTTATCTCGTCCCATTTGAAAAAAACTGCAAACAGAGCGATGTCGTTGTTGCTGCAATATTCAGTCATTGGTGTTATTATGGCCGCGGGCGTAATCATCGTATCGATCGACCAGCTCGCGACCAGCAACATCACACCTTTCATCGTGATCTGCCTCATCATGGGGACGATATTTCTTGTCGATCCTCTGAAGTCTTTATTGATATTTGCCGCATCCTATGCCGCATACTATTTCTCGATCGCTGTCGCTTCCCAGCCCGCTGAACAGCTTCTTTCAAACCGGGTCAACGGTATTACTGCCATCGGTATTGGTTTTGCATTATCCGTTATACTTTGGCGGCTGAACGTGACCAATATCAAGCAAAAGAAACGCATTGTTGATCAGCAGCAGCAGCTTGAACAGGCGAATAAGGAGCTGGAGCGCATGGCATATTTTGATGTGCTGACAGGTCTGCCCAACCGCCGCTATTTTGACGAAGTGCTGAAAAAGAAATAGCGCTCATTGAGCGCAAAGGTCATGAATCGTGCCTTGTCATGTTGGATGTTGACGATTTCAAAGGCATAAATGACGAATACGGACATCCCGTTGGCGACAGCATACTGGCACAGCTGGGCCATTTACTTTCCACCAGCATCCGCAAATATGACACGCTTTGCCGTCTAGGCGGTGATGAATTCATCATACTGCTGCCTCAGACGTCGCTTGCCGAAGCCATGATATTCGCTGAGAGGTTTCGCAAGCTTGCACCTTATCATTTTCCACTTGAATCCGTAACAATCAGCGCCACAGCCAGCATCGGTGTCGCCCGGTTGTCAGGCAGCCGGGACGATTCGCTGATCACACAGTATGCGGATGTGGATAAGGCGCTGTATTTGGCCAAGCAGGAAGGCCGTAACTGCGTCCGCTGCGCGTCTTAGCCGCTATTGCTGCCTAGCCCTGACCGGTGCACGACGCAGCACAGCGAAGCTCAGAGCGGCAAACATTAGCGCCAGCAGCACATTGGTACTTATTCCCATAAACGGGTTCCCAGTCGAGAATCCAAATGCCCAGGAGATCAACATAGCAAACGCGCTGGATACAGCGCCGCGGAACAGCGTCCAGTCCACTATCGGCCAGACAATAAGCAGCAGTACAGGAGCACCAATTGAAACCAGCAGCTTCACTGGTTTGTTCATACGGTAATACAGTGTGGTGATCAGGTATCCCGCCATACCCGCAGCCAGAATGGCGCAGAACATCCATAGCAACCCCGTCAGCAGAGAAGCTGCGCCGTACGATTCGATGCCGTACATCTGCATGAATCCCGACTCATAGTTGCCGATGCCCGGCCCATTGTTGCCAATACACCTCATCACCGCACTGACTGTGCTGTCGATCACCGCCATCCCTGCGGCCACTGCGCCCAAAACGGCCAGAAAACTTATGAACATCGTTTTTCTTGATACTCCGTTGGCACTGAGCATATGGAATGGGGCTTTAAAGGAGTTCAATCCGCAGACAAATATGAACACCACAGAAGCCATCTCAAGGCCACCCACTGTGAATTGATTGCCCTCCCTGACCGCAATCGACATTGATACGCCCATCAGTATGAGCAGTGCCGCGATGACAATGTAGAATATGATCAGCGGCCATTTCATGCCGTCCATCTGATATTTCCATGCAGGTAAAAAGTTCATGATGATCACTCCTTGCTTTTAAGCGTTTGTCAAATGGATAAAAAGGTTCTGCAGCTTCATGCGCGAGACCTCCACGCCATCCGGCACTTCCGAGGTATCCAGCTCACCCAGCAGATACGCGCTTTTGATCCCCCCCAGCGTATCGCTGCCCAGGACATGGCGGTCGGCAATGAACGCATCCACACGTGCTGCCGGGCCGGTTACCGTATACCCCGCCGCAAGAACGTTTTGCGTAGCGTCGTTTATGATCAATTTGCCGTTCTTAATGATGAAAACATGCTCGATTACATCCGCCGCTTCTTCGATCAGGTGTGTCGAAATCACTATGGTCCGCGGTTTTTCACTGTAGAGGCTGATCAATTCGCGGTAGAACAGATCGCGGAAGTTTGCGTCCAGCCCAAGGACAGGTTCGTCCAGCAGCAGCACCGGCGCGTTGCAGGACAGCGCCGCAATGATTTTATATACCGACGTATACCCCGTGGACAACGCCTTAAGCTTTTTACCGGTATTTAATGCGAATTTGTCGGCCAGCGCCCGGGCATACGCCATATCCATATCCGGATAGAACACACGTGTCCATTTGAATACATCCTTAACTGTCATTGAATCGGGATACAGCGGTGCCTCGCTCATGCAGTATACCCTTCCCAGCACCGTATCGTTTTCCCATACGGGCTGTCCATCGATGGTGACTTCCCCAGCTGTGGGGAATATGCGGTTAGTGATCAGATTGAGCAGAGTGGATTTGCCCGCGCCATTGCGGCCCAGCAGCCCATAGATCTTACCCTCTTCAATCGTCAGAGAGACATCATCCAGCGCCGTGGTGGCGCCATATATCTTGGTCAGGTTTTTTACAACTATCTGGCTCATGCTTTCAGTCCTCTCCTTATCATCTCATCCAATATTTCATACGACAGTCCCAGCTTTCCGGCTTCTTCCGCCAGCGGAACGATATACTTATCAAAAAACTGGCGGCGTCTTTTATTAATAATCATCAGCCTTGCGCCCTCCGACACGAACATGCCCAGCCCGCGCTTTTTGTACAGCACGCCTTCGTCGGCCAGCTTGGTAACGCCCTTGAGCGCCGTGGCAGGGTTTATCTTATACCGGACGGATATCTCCGTTGTGGACGGTGCCTGCGCGCCTTCCTCAAGCGCGCCAGACAGTATTGCGCTTTCGATCTGTTCGGCGACCTGCATAAAGATGGGCACTTCTGCACTAAAGTCTATCTGCATCACATCACCCCTTTGGTTTACTACTTATGTAGCTAACTATATATCAATGACGCCTTTCTGTCAATTGTTTTTTCAAATATGCAGAAAACCTGAATTTATCTGCTGTCCCGTTGTATTGACAACCCTTGTTTTTTTCAAATATAATAATGTTCGGAAATAAAAAAATATTGTTTTAGTCCATTCTACTTTGAGCTCATGATGTCTTTGAGCAATGATCTGTATTTGAAGGGAGCCGCATGGAAGTACTACTAAAAGGTTTCTTAGAATTTAGCTGGCAAAACGCAGTTATGATTGTCGTAGGTCTGGCTCTTATCATTCTTGCAATCAAGAAGCAATATGAGCCGATGCTGCTGCTGCCTATCGGCTTTGGCTGCATTTTGGTCAACCTGCCCCTTGCGACTGTCATTCAAAACGGTTTGGGTGAACCCGGATTTTTAGCGGTGCTGAAACAAGCGGGCATCGTCACAGAGCTTTTCCCTCTGCTCATATTCATCGCCATCGGTGCGATGATTGACTTCTCGCCTTTGTTGAAGCAGCCCGTCATGATTTTCTTCGGGGCTGCAGCGCAGTTCGGCATATTTGCCGCCATGATGCTGGCGCTGCTGACCAATCTTCTCCCGATACAGTCGCTGCTCGGCCTTGATCCCTCTCAGCCGATATTCACGCTTAAAGAGGCTGCTGCGGTCGGTATCATCGGAGCGGCGGACGGCCCGACCACAATTTTTGTCGGTAATCTGTTCGCACCAAAATATCTGGGCGCTCTGTCGGTGGCGGCGTATTCCTATATGTCGCTTGTTCCGATCATACAACCGCCCGTGATACGCGCTCTTACCACCAAAAAGGAACGCCGGATACGTATGGATGCGGACTTCAATAAGAAAGTCAGCAGACCCGTTCTTATCGCATTTCCCATTATTATCACTATTATCACAGGCTTCATTGCACCTGAGGGTGTTCCGCTGGTCGGTGCTTTGATGTTCGGTAATTTGATTCGCGAGTGCGGCGTACTGGAACGTCTTTCTAAATCTGCGCAGAATGAGCTGGCCAATCTCGTCACATTGCTGCTGGGCATCACGATCGGTTCGACGATGATCGGATCGGACTTCATTACGCCTCAGACGATTCTGATACTGGTCATCGGTTTCCTTGCTTTCGTGTTCGACACCGCGGGCGGTGTTCTGTTTGCCAAGCTGATCAACCTGTTCCTGAAGCAGAAGATCAACCCGATGATCGGAGCGGCTGGTATCTCGGCATTCCCGATGTCGGCGCGTGTTGTTCAAAAGATGGCGCAGAAAGAAGACCCGTCCAACTTTATATTGATGCAGGCTATTGGCGCAAACGTGTCCGGTCAGGTTGGTTCCATCATTGCAGGCGCAGTGCTGATCTCGCTGCTGAGTTAACAGGAGGTTTGTAAATGGATATTTCCATTATGGTTTCGGAAGGTTGGAGATTGTTGGGCATCGGCGTAGGTGTTGTGTTCGTCGTGCTGGCGCTGTTCTTCGTCATCATGAAGGTGATGATGAAACTGTGGCCGGCCAAGGAAGACAAAGATTGCTGATTTACCCTGTTATCGTTCAGATCGTGTGGTCATTGGTTACCTGAGTATCACCGATTAATTAAGAAGGTTGGCTTATGTCAGCCTTCTTTTTGCACTTTTTGCTGACGCACACCCTGTTTCGCCCTGTACTCTTCGCATCATACAGCGCATTGTCCGCCAGCGACATCAACTCATCCAGATCTTTGAACTGGGGGGCTTTACCACCCCCAATGCCAGCACTCAGCGTGAGTTTGATGCGGTTGCCGTCGAACTCATACTCTGTGTTGTGTACTGATGCACAGATTCTGCTGGCTACTGTCAGCGCAGTATCTGTATCTGCTGCCCCCAGCATCAGCACAAACTCGTCTCCTCCGAATCGGGCGAGAACATCGTCGCTGCGCAGTTGATGGCTGATGGCTTCCGCGACGGATCTGAGAACGTAGTCTCCTGCCTGGTGGCCGAACACGTCATTGATACCTTTAAAATGGTCTATATCAAATACCACCAATGACACGGGCTGTTCCGATGCATTTGCGGCAGCAAATATCTTCCCGGATGCAGTGAAAAAATGCCGCCTGTTGAAAAGCCCGGTCAAAGGGTCACCCGCAGCGAGGGTCTCGAGCGACCTGATCTGTTCGATATGGGAAGTCGTATCCGTCAACACAGCAAGATAACCTCTGGCGCTGTCGGATGACTCCGGATCCAGGCTTATCATATTTACCGTGTAGTACCTGTCTTGTCCGTTTCCAGTTTTTCTGTAGAGCTTTGTCTCCGTTCGGGTCAAATTTGCATTGTCACCCTCGCTGTCAAAGATGTCGCTCAGCATCTGCTTTTTTCTGACGTCCATTGCGGCAGTAAATACCTGGGATGCTTTGGTATTGGCTCTTATGATTGTGCCGGATTCCGACAATACAAATATGGGCTGGTCCAGCACATCGAACAATCTGGAGTAAGCCAGCGGCATCAGGCCGAAAAGCTCGTATTTGTACACAGATACTGCTATCAGTATCATAGATGCACTGAGCAGAATGCACATGAAGTCTATAGTCGCTGTGGTTGTGTTGATAACTGACGATGCAGACAATAAAAATCCGATGACACTAAGTGCCAACAGACTCGCCGATTGCTTCTTCCTTATGCCAGAAGACCTGAAAAACGTGACGGTATACAAGCCAACCGAGACTGCCAGCAGCGTTGTCTTGTAGACGTTTTCAACATAATACCAGGGACCCTTCGTAAAAACCAGCACATCGAAGCCATCCCATTTGACCATTTGAAACGATGAATAATACAGCCCGTTGACCGTATGCGTCAAATTAAGCACAAGCGTAACCGCAGGCAGCACAAACAGCATAACGGTCATTAGCCAGTGCGCTGCATGCCGCTTCCTGTAAAACCGGCGGCACATCATCAGCCACAGCGGGGCGATGAACGGCAAGCCGGAATACTGGACATGGTTGAATATGAGCTTCAGCTCAAGTGAAGAGGCCGACAACTCCAGCGCGTATCCGATAATATACAGGGTGTTAACCCCCAGCAGAAACCCAAGCACACGGATCTCCGATGTTTTTACCTTGTTGCGCAGAACCAAACCAACTAGCACCAGTATAAAGGTTCCAAAAACGATCAGTATACTGACAAACAATACATCAAGTTTCAATGCTATCCCCTCGTGACCATTTGAAAATCATCCAGATTACGTTTACTGTAGTAATATAGTCATTTCGTCGGTACATGAAACATGTTTGTGCTATAACTGCAAAGATATTTTCAAATGTTCGGGTTATTTGATTTGTTCACTTCTTGCCTTCAATGTATAATGATGATGACCAACGAAATACAAACCAATTTCGAGGTGCCGATATGGATGCCCGAACCCGACTTATTGGCAAATGCCGCCCTTACGAGTTCAACGACAATTTGTTCGTTGATGCTGTGCGCGAAAATCTGTCGCATCATTCACGGCATTGCTTGTTCTACGCCGAATGGCTCAAACGAGAAAACTTTGACATCCGATCTCCAGTAACTGCTGACGACTGCGCACGCATCCCTGTGCTGCCTGCCTCGCTTTTCAAGCACCACGAGATACTCAGCCTGCCGCGGGAAAGCATCCGCATCCATGCCACGTCGTCCGGCACGCAGGGACAAAAAAGCCAGGTGTTCATCGACGATGATACGCTGCGCCTTGGTACCCGCATGGTGGTCCGCTGCTTCGCGCATCACCGGCTGATCTCCCCCATCCCGACGAATTACATCATGCTGGGCTATCAGCCCTCTACCGATAACGACGTGGGCGCGGTGAAAACTGCGATGGGCGTTACCCGCTTCGCGCCTGCGCTGCACCGCGAATTCGTGCTCAAGAAAACGGCAGACGGTTACCTGCCCGACTGGTTTGGTGTACTGGCTGCATTGAAACGCTTTGAGCAGCAGCATCTGCCAGTGCGGTTTGTCGGCTTCCCCTCCTTTCTGTACAGGCTGCTCGTCGCACTGGAAAAAGAAAAGCTGACGTTCATGCTCAACAGGCAGTCGCTTGTGCTGTTGGGCGGCGGCTGGAAGCAGTTCAGCAATGAACAGATAGACAAACATCAGCTATACGCCATGGCCGAGGAGAGGCTGGGCATACCATCTGACGATGCCGCGATTTCTACAGTGCGGTGGAGCACCCGGTGGCGTACGCGGAATGCGCGCACCATCACATGCATGTGCCCGCGTGGAGCCGAGTATTTATCCGGGATGTGGCGACGCTGGAGCCTCTGGGCTTCGACCAGCCGGGATTTTTAAGCTTCGTAACACCGCTGGTTCTTTCCGCCCCGCTCACCAGCATAATGATGAGCGATCTGGGGGTGCTGCGTGACGGGCGCTCGTGCGGCTGCGGTATCGAAACACCGTACTTTGAGGTGCTGGGCCGCGCGGGAACTTCCCCGCTCCGCAACTGTGCCGTAACTGCTGACTCTCTCGCGAGGTGAATGATGAACCTGATCAACGGTCAAATTGTTAATGGAAAGGATTGCCGCGCGTTTCTCGAGGATCTGAACGTCTATATTGCTGAAACGCTGGCTGCCGGATATCCCGATGCCGAACTGGTGATAAGCGCTGCCGATACACTGTCCCGAAGCCTGACTCGGGAAGCCGCCGCAAAATGGATGCCTTAAAACAGCGGCGCTGCGGCGGTCTTGCTGGAACAGGCGCGGCAGCACCTCAGCCGCGGCTATCTGGAGCGCAAGCTGGAGCTGGAACTGGGGAGCATGCCGTTCGAATACCGGAGTATTGGCAGTGGACGACGAACGGCGTACCGGCCATTGGGTGTGCTGACTCATATCGCGGCGGGCAACGCGCAGGGTCTGCCTGCGTTCAGCGTACTGGAAGGCCTGCTCACCGGCAACATCAACCTGCTCAAGCTGCCGGGCCACGACGACGGACTTTCGACCGAACTGCTCCGCCGTCTCGTGGAAATTGAACCACGGCTCAAAAGGCACGTCTGCGTGTTCGACCTGCCGTCCACCGACGCTGAAGCCATACAAAGTCTGCTGAATATTTCGGACGCCGCCGTCGTCTGGGGCTCCGACTTCGCCGTTTCCGGCATTCGCGCACTCGCACCACCCCAGCTTCAACTCATCGAATGGGGACACCAGTTCAGTTTTGGCTGCGTGACGCGCCGCGGCGAGACACCCGAAGCGCTGGCGGGCATCGTGCGGGACATCTGTGAGACGGAACAATTGGTCTGCAGCGCGCCGCAATGTGTATATTATGAAGCGGATACGTTCGACGAACTTGTTGGGTTTGGCATTCGGCTGGCCGAAACCCTGGACGCTGCCGCCGCCGTTTTTCCGCCGCATACGCCCAATATGCACACCCAGGCTGAAATCACAGAGCTTTGTCTGCGCGCATCCTGTGAGGAACTTCTGGAACAGAAGAGGTTGATAAGGGGCAGTCGTCACGCCGTGATCATCTGTGATGACCCCGCGCTGGCAGCCTCCCCCGGCTTTCGCACGGTTTGGGTGAAACCGATGCGTTCTGAGGATTTTGACACTGCTCTTCGCAAGCATCACGGCTGGCTGCAGACGGCAGGCGTCGCCTGCGCACCACAGGAACTGCAGGGCTTGTCTGAAAGGCTCTATCGGTGCGGCATCTGCCGCGTAATGCCCTGCGGCTGTATGACATCCAATATTTCCGGCGAGCCTCACGACGGGCAATACGCACTCCGGCGCTACGTGAAAGCCGTTACTTTAGCATTATGAGTCAGTTGAGCTTCTTTAGGCTGAGCATCGCCGATACGCCGCCTGCCGCCAGCGAGGCTTCGCACACCGAAACGGAGGCCAGCATCAGGCTGACATGATCTCCCGCCTGCAGCCGGGCCATCACCGTGCCGCGGCACTCTCGGGTACCCGAAGACAGAAGATATACGAACATACCGCCTGGCAGCGTTTTGTCACCGGCACGCAGCTCTAAGGTTACCGGCGCGGAAGATTTGGCAGTAACACGAAGCTCAAATGAAATGTCGTAATCTCCCGCATGTTCTGCTACCACATGGTCATCACCCTCGCTATGTCCGATGCGGTTCAGGCAGCTGTGCGCATTAAAATGAACGGGTACGGCATCTCCGGGATGGGCGACAACCAAGCGTTGCCTGCCCTGATGATAAGCGCAGCCGTAAGCACCGAGGCCTGCTGCAGAGGGCGTTGATATAACACCCGGCGGCCGCACAGCCAACTCTGCTGCCGGAACGGCTTCTTCTCCGGCTGTTTCCGTTGCTGTCACCGACTCCTCTGATGCAACCTCTTCTGCCGCTGTTTGGACAACCGGCGCACAAACGGTCTCCGTCTCCGCGGTTAGTTTCTTCTCGGGCGAACAGACGGGAATGTCATCCGTCTCGCTGTCTGTGCCCATATCGCTGCTGCGGCCTTCTCTCACAGAAATCCAGTTGCTGCTCAGCGATCCGGACAGCCGGCGCGAACCGGATGTTCTGCCGGCCGGATATGTATGGTGATTTGCCATATAATTGTTCATATGTTTCCCTCCAAACACGCATATGATTATATTATTAAGCTGAATACCGAAATGTGACCACCGCGCCGGGAATGGAAAAAGGCCCGCTCCATCGTGCAGGCCTCTCGCTCATCACGGGTGCTGTTTGCGGCTGTTTCCCGCTTTTGCTTTGCCCGTCTTTTCGTGTCCTTGAAGCTCCGGAACAGGCGACTGATCATTTTTCACATAGTGCTGCCGCTTATTGCTCTCTGTTCCATGCGGTTCGCTCGGGTCCGGGCGGCGCATTCCCGCTTTTGCCATACTGAATTGCCTCCTTGTCACTTGATACTAATATTATTATCCAAACCGCTCAAGATCACATCAAGTAACACCAGTACTTGACAATTAAAATTTTTGTATATATACTTGCCTGTACAATTTGAAACGAGGCATTGTTTGTGAATAACACCGAAAGAATGGGCAAGGCTCCAATATTAAAACTAGTATTGAAATTCTCGATTCCCACGATTATCGCAATGATCGTCAACGCAATCTACAACGTTGTTGACCGGATTTTCGTCGGGCACTTTGTGGGCGAGGATGCATTGGGCGGTCTGACCGTTGCATTTCCGATCATGATCGTCGCTTTTGCCATCGGCGCGCTTTTTGCCATCGGCGGCGCAACTTTAGTGTCCATCAAACTGGGTGAACATAACCCCGAAGAAGCTAACAAGTGCTTCGGCAACATGTCCGTACTCTTGTTGATCTCCGGCCTTTCGATGACCGTGCTGGGCCAGATATTCATGCCGTCGCTGCTGAAGCTGGTGGGCGCTACCGAGGCCAACCTTCCTTACGCTCTCTCATACATGCGGATCATCACAGCAGGCGTCGTATTACAGCTGTGCTCATTCACCATGTCGGTGATGATCCGTACCGAAGGCAAACCGATTTATTCTATGGTCAGCCAGATCGTGTCTGCGGTAACCAATATCGTGCTGGATTATGTGTTTATCGGACCGCTGAATATGGGTGTGGCCGGCGCTGCACTTGCCACAATTATTGGCCAGCTCGTGGGCTTTGTGTTGCTGTTTCATTACTTCTTCATATCAAAGAAGAGCATGCTCAAACTCAACAAAGAAAACATGCGGCTGCGCATGTCCCTTGTTAAAAAGATAACCGTCATCGGCTCTTCATCGTTCATAATCAATCTCGGAACGGGCATATCTGCGTCCTTCACCAATGTGGCACTCCATCAGCACGGCGGTGACGCAGCCATCACTTCTTATGGTGCCATCAACAGCCTGGTGACGCTTGTGCTGATGCCCATCATCGGCATTCTGCAGGGCATCGCGCCCATCATGGGGTTTAACTATGGGATGCGGCAGCTTCAGCGCGTCTGGCGTACGCTCTGGACGGGTATCGGCTTTGGCTCCGTATTTGCTGTCTTGATGTTCACATTGATGGAAATATTCCCCGAAGCGGCGGTATCTCTGTTCATCGACCCCGCTTCACCCACAATGAAACTATGCGCCGAAGGCCTCCGGCTTCAGATACTGTTTCTGCCTATACTGTCCATCAGCGTATTGTCAACCGCATATTTTCAGTCCACAGCTCAAGGCGGCAAGAGCCTTTTTATTAGCTTAATGCGTCAGGTGCTTACAGTGATCATGGTGCTGACGCTCCCCTATCTTTGGCAGCTTAACGGCGTATGGCTGGCCGTTCCTATTGCTGAGGTCACTATGATATTCGTGTCTCTGGTAATGCTTTTTTTGGACTGGCACAAGCGGAATCAACTGCCGTTGTCAGAACCGGTCGGGCCTGCCCCTCAGCCCGACATGATTCAGCAATAGTCAACGAAACGCCGACATTATCGGCGTTTTTTATCCATCTGTGTTCGCGGACCAACCGCGGTATTTTGCCCGCCTTCTTAGTCAGTCAAGCCGCTTAGCTTTATCACAAAGCACCCGCGCCATTTGACCGTATACTTGACCTCTTCGTTACAGGAATCCAGACAGGTTGGTGCCATTCCGCTGCTTATGTTGTTGGCCACAGCGAAATCGTCTACGGTGACCTCCTCGATATTCGGCATGTTTTCCAGTGAGCTGCCGCCGCCGAAGGATACGTCCACATGCAGGCAGCCTGAGCCGGATACCCATCCCAGCGGCGTCACGGTTTCGGTGACTACGCACGAGGACGCGAGGTTGCCGATATCATCGTTGAATCCTGCCGCCTGTTCCTCCAGTCTGTATCTCATGTCGCTTTTTACGACAGGATAGGCGTTGCAGATGTAATATATCGCTCCCATCACATGATAGATGACCGTCCTCACCGGCCCTACGTCCGGCACTTCCACTGTTTCAATCTGCCCGACGACATTCAGCTGGCTTTTATCGAACAATATACTTTTAACGCCCTGCGGTTCCGACCAAGTTTCATCAAGCATGAAAGGCGGCTGAAGTTCTGAGGTCGCGCAAAACGGGATTCTGACTTCTGCCATATCATGAGCCTCCTCTATCTAATAATGGCCTTGAGTAATCCATTTCATTTATATATTATTCTATGACGCTTATTATGTGACATGTGTGTATTACCGCCGCTGGACACTATGGGCTGCAAAAGGCAGGGATATCTCCCTGCCTTTGGAACGCCCCCTTATGTATACATGGGGCTTATGTTAAAGAGCAATCACGTTGGAGGCAAATTGCTCTTTATAACGTTTTAATGTCCACAAAGCGCCGGACATCGAACCAAAAGACGACACCGCCCGGCACATTTTCTGCGCCAAAATGCTGATTGGATACATTCTGTATCGCTTTTACCACCGACACCCCTAAGCCGTAGCTGTCTTTCACGCGTGTGCGGGCCTCGTCCGCTTTGAAGAAACCGTCCCAGATACTATTCAGATGGTCGTCCGGAATGGGCTCTCCCGAGTTGAACACGCTGACGCGTACCGTATCCATTTGCACCATTGTACTGATGCGTACGGTCTTATTCTCGTCGCCGTAGCGAGCGGCATTTGAAATGTAGTTCGCCAGCACCTGCTCAAACCGCATCGCGTCGATATATCCCACAGGGTCGTCGTCCAGCTCCAGAGAAATATGCAGGCCGTTCTCCAAGATGAAGCCGTCATACTTCTCAATAAAGCTGCGGATGAGCTCATTGATGGAAAGAACCTCATAGAGCAGCTCAATGCGTCCGCTGTATGTTCTGCTCTTTTAGTGTGTTCAGCGCACTTTCCAGTTCATTACCCAGGCGGTTCACATCCTCACCCAAATTCTGCAGTTCATCGCCCGTGCGCACATCGCACCGGTTGCCGAAGTTAAGCGCTGCCAGTTCGCCGACGGTATTCTGTATCTGACGGATGGGCTGAGTTAAGCGCCTCGACATCCTGAACACAAACACCACGGATAAACCGACGGACAGCAGCGCGCAGGCCAGCAGCAGTATATTTGCCTGCCGGACGCTTTGATTGATAGGTTCAATCGCTTGTGTCAGCGCAATCCTGATGCCGTTGTCCAGCTCTTTGGTGCAAACCAGCATTTCAATCTCTGTTCTGGGTTCTTTTATGGTCGCCATGTATGTGTTATCCCCAACGGATTCCCAGCCGTCTTGCTCCGTATGCCAACGGAAAAACGGCGGCTGCCTGTCATCCGTTTGGCTGTTCTCACCGGACTGACCTGGGCTTTGCGCTGTACTCTGGTTTTGAGGCTCTTCTTCCGGGTCCTGCTGCGACACGTTCTGTCCGGAAGAATCCTGCCCTGTCCCAAAACCTGTGCCATCCGGCCGCGGCATCAGTCCCGCTTCCTTAGATGAGGAATAGAGCACCTCATCATCACTCGCGATGATGAGATCGTAAGCTTTATCCACTGTCAATGTGTCCAACTCGCTCAGCCATGTGTCCTCGTCGCCCGAAAAGTCGATATCCGAAAGAACATTGATACCGCTTAGCATTGATCCCCGAATGGAATTGTAGTAAAGCGGCTTTAAAAGCAGCGAATTAGACAGCAGAATAATCACCGACGTGCCCAGCACCACGGCCACAATATAAAGGAACAATCTCTTTGTAATGCTGGTCTTTCTCCGAGCTTTCGTCATGCATTGACCTCGAAGCGGTAGCCGAATCCCCGCAGCGTCGTAATGTAACTGGCGCATTTGCCCAGCTTGCTTCTGAGCCGGTTGATATGTGTATCCACGGTGTTGGACGAGCCAAGATAATCGTATCCCCACACGTACTCAAGTATCTGGTCGCGGCTTAGGCTGATGTTGTCGTTCTCCGCCAGATAGACCAGCAGCTCGTATTCCTTGCGGCTAAGCGGGACGCTTACGCCATCCACTGTCACCTCCCGGGCCGCCGTATCGATCTTCATGCTGCCGAACACGTTGCGTTGTGCCACGCTGCTTCTTCTGAACAGCGCCTCCACGCGTGCGGCCAGCACCATGGGCGCGAACGGCTTGACGATTTAGTCATCCGCACCGCAGTCGAGGCCTTGCACCTGGTCATAGTCCTCGCCCTTGGCAGTCAGCATCACTATGGGGCATTGCGAGTACTCGCGCAGCTTGCGGCAGCAGGCAAAGCCGTCCATCACCGCATCCAGCATCACCATGTCCGGCGGGTCCGCAACAAAAGCTTTGAGTGCCTGCAAACCGTCTTCAGCCTCCGTCACAAAGTATCGCCCTCGGCCACCAAAACGTCCTCCGCGATGATCTGACTCTCGGCCGATATGTTCAGCGTGTCGGCGCTGCCCAGATTGCCGCTGCCGGATACCGTCAGCAAGATATCGCCCATCGTTACCGCATCGTACGACGGCTCAGCGCCGAACGCAGCTTTCGCTTCCGCCGCACTGCTGATGCTGCTGTAAATGACGAAGCCGCCCACCGCCGCGATGATGATCGCGCCCAATATGATCAGCCTCTTGATGCCCTTTTTCATCTTTCTTTTTGATGCCTTGTTTGTATTGCCTTTGTTCATTGCCTCATTCCACCTTTCAGGTTTTAACCGATGGCGTCATTATAGCGATGCCATTTAACATAATCCTGTTAAAATTATGAATAATTGATGAACAACGATTGGCTCCAGAATTGGTATAACCTTGTCGAAGGGCAGAAGACACAAAAAAAGGCGCTGTTATGCACCTTTAAGCTTTTTTATAAGATCACAGCGCGTGAAACACTCCCTTGTAACCCAAAGCTGCCTGCGCCGCGTCGCTGTAAAAAAGGGAGGGCGAAATGCCCTCCGCTCTGCTGTTTAGTTCAAAAGCTTCTTGACAAACCCGATCACGTCATAGTAATCCGGCTCGCCGTATTTATCGAACGGATATGGGTTCTCCACGGGCACATACAGCACGCATCTGTCACTGTCGCAATGCACAAAGCCCTCTCCGTTCCAGCTGTTGTAGTGCAGCCGGGTGCCGTCCTCCAGCTCATAGTTATACGTCAGGCCGGCCTCATGAAAATTCCTTCTCACAATGTCTAACATAGTCGTGACCTCCTTAAATCATTTTACCCAATCGACTCATCAACAATCCTGCACAACCGCCAAAATTTCGGAGCCACAAATAAAAGCAGCATACTTTTCGTAACATCCCTCTGTTGCATCCTATGACTCAGCGCCACTCTTTGGTTGTGTTTTTCGGATCTTTTTAAATTATTTCGCCGTAGTTTTTTGATTTCCTGCATTGTGCAAAAGATAACGAATAAGTTATTTTATTAACAATATTGTCAAAAAAGTAACGATATTGATCATTAAATCACGATGGTTGCCGAATCTTACGATTAGGTCGCTTTTATGCACTTTTGCAGTAACGGTCTTGCCGAACCAATATGCCCCCACTGCCACTCCCGTTGTGCGCCGTCTGAACCCAAGGTTCTCTCTACATCTCCGAAACCGGGTCCAGCCTGCCTGTTTCGGGGTCAATCACAAAGCCCGCAACGGTGACATCGGATGGTATGAGCGGGTGCGTCCGGATCGTTTCCACCGTCGTCCTGACCGCTTGCGTAATGCTCTCGAATCCTTTGAGCCACTGATGGAGGCCGATACCGCAAGCGTTGATCAGATCGATCTTCTCCCGGGAAATACCTCGGCTCTCCATCTTCTCCAGCATTTTCTCCGGCTCCAGCCCCTGCATGCCGCACTCGTAGTGACCGATCACGAGTACATCCTTTACGCCCAGTTCATATATCGAGACCATCAGACTTCTCATCACGCTGCCGAACGGATGGCTGACCACCGCGCCCGCATTCTTGATGAGCTTAACCTCGCCGTTCTTAAAGCCCAACGCAGCGGGCAGCAGCTCAGTTAAGCGCGTATCCATACAGGACAGTATCGCGATCTTCTTCGAGGGATACTTGGTGGTCCTGTAGCTCTCGGCAAGGTTTTTTTCAACGAAGTCACGGTTATGGGCGAGCATCTTCTCAATATTAGTCATTCGGCACTCTCTTTTACGTTCATTTGTACAGTTAATATATCATTTTGATGGTGCAAAAGACAACCGACATATCTCATTATTCCAATTAAGGTCCTCCCGACAAGAAAATACAGTGCTCCCCTTTTTTCTGCACCACAATCTGTGGTATAATCTTGGATAGAAACGAGGAGGTTTTTTGCTTGACAGTCATCACGATATCCCGCCAGCGCGGCAGCTTCGGCAGCGAGGTGGCTGCGTCATTGGCGCAGAAGCTGGGATACGAACTTATAACCGGCGAGACGGTAATGCCCGCTTTTTTGGGCGAAGCCACTGTACACGAGCGCCACATGCTCACCGAAAGCGCGAAGTTTTATCTCACGCCTGCCTACACCGGCGAGTCGTTCATTGAGCTGGCCTCCCGACGTTTGAAAGACCACGTGAAAGAGCACCCCTCCGTGGTTGTCGGTTTCGGGTCTCAGGAGATATTCGCGGGATGGAAGGACGCGCTTCACATCCGCGTGTTCGCGCCCAAGGCTGTACGCATCTCCCGCATCAAAAAGCAATACCGCGTGTCCGAGGAGCAGGCCGAGCAGGTACTGGCGCTGGCGGACCGCAAACAGCAAAAGTTCTACACCACTTTGTTCGGTCTGGAGCTTTCCGACCCTACGCGCTACCATCTGGTGCTCAACACCGCCTCGCTCAGCGTAGACGAATGCGTTGCCGCCATCGTGGCACTCAAAGACCAGCGCGAACTGCGCCAGCGCATTGAGCAGGAAACGCAGGAGGAAAACGGCGGCGTTTGCAACGTCATGGGCGCTCCCATCATGAAAAACCAATCTGAGGCGGAATTCGCACGAATACTTGACATGTACCACATCGACTGGATATACGAACCCAAGACCTTTCCGGTGGAGTGGGACGCGGGCGGCCATGTGATCTCCGCGTTCAGCCCGGATTTTTACTTGCCCAAATTCGATACCTATATAGAGCTGACTACGATGAATCAAAAATACGTCACCGCTAAAAATAAAAAGGTGAAGCGCCTTCGGGAGTTGTATCCCGGCATCAACATCAAGCTGGTGTACAAGAAGGATTTTTGCTCACTGGTGGAGCGCTTCCGCCTGAACACGGAGAACTGACACCATGAACCAGCCCCACACACTCCACATTGCCTTTTCCGAGGAGGAGCTGCAATGCCGCGTCCGTGATATTGGCGCGCAGATTGCGGCCGACTACGATGGCAAGGAGCTCGTACTCGTTGCTGTTTTAAAAGGCTCGCTCTACTTCTTTGCTGACCTCACACGCGCCATCCCCATCCCGCTTCAGACGGACTGCATCGCTTTCGGTATGTACGGTCCTGCCGCCAGCCAAACGGGGGTGGTGCGTATCACTAAGGATCTTGATCTTGATGTGACAGGCAAGCATGTCATCATCGTAGAGGATATCGTACGTACCGGCCTCACGCTGGGATATCTGGTGCAGAACATCGAGGCTCGAGGGCCGTCCAGCGTGACGGTATGCTCGCTGTTCGTCAATCCCATACAGCAGCTCATCGACATCCCCATCGCTTATCAGGGCTTCACCGTCTCATCCGTCTGGCTGATGGGGTACGGTATGGATGTCTCCGAGCAGTGGCGGCACCTTCCCTACGTCGTCGAAGTGGAAAAAAACAGTGGACATAGCGGCAAATAGCACATTACCACTCCTGGTCCAGCAGCGCAGAAAACTCCTCGCATCCGTACAAGCAAAAAGCACCCATGATGTCGCCTTCGCGTCCATCTTCCACAAGTCTGTCCTTGTATCTGTCCGTATAATCGGGAAACGGCTTATTTTTGAAATAGTATTTCTTCAGCTTGAGAAAAATCTCAGCAACGTTGTTGGAGTTTTTATAATATGTAAAAACGATAGCGGCGTTGATACGAAAAGCCATAAAATCCGTTATCAGCGGCAGCTGCCCTGATTCGTACGCATCGCTGAAGAAGCTGATGCAGCAGAGCAGGTTTTCCTGAACATCTTCACTCGTCAGCCTTTCGAGAGAACTTTGGTCAAAGTATTCGGACGGCTGAATGGACTTTCTAATAAAGTAATACGCCGTCAAAAAGATGAGCGCCAGTACTATCACGATAATCAGGACAAGAGGATTGTTCTGCAGATATTTTCCGGCTGCGGTATCGGACATACAACACCTCACAAACAGCATGTTCTTTCCATCCAAGAACATCATATTCCATTTGTATGCACCGTCAACAGATTATGATAATTCCATTAAAGGATTACAATTATTGGTCAATATAAGCCTATGTTTTTGATGCACAATTTTAATATTATGCCTGTTTCGCATCCTCCGCGAACAATTCCCTCCCGCCACCAAACGCCATCTACACAAAAAGGCCGCCAACCATTTGTGCGAGGCTCACCCCTGTTCTACGCGTCAATTGTCCATCCTCCCTGTTCGCCCATAGATTTACATATCCATACTGCCCTACAGGAAAACCCAAAAATGCTCCCCAGTCAGCCGGTGTCCGAAGACGCTTTAAATGCCGTGTTGAGACAGACACGCTCGCGCTCCTGTCCCAGCAGTCCGGACTCCAGCCACTGCTGCGCATCTGAACCCAACCACTCTCACGCTTTGTTCCAGAGCAAACAATAACGGCCCGATTGTCAGACCGTTGTCATTTCGGTTTCATTGTCATCCTCCCGCAGATATGCGGCGTATTGCCTCCTGCACGAAGACTTCAGCATCCGGCGCCGTGTTACCATACTTCTTCCACTGCCAGAAAAAGCTGTCCGGGCTGCCTGCGTCCCTGTCCCACGCCACGCGGATTGCATAGCGCATCGCACGCCTGACTGCCTCCGTCTCCGAGCCGTTTTCAGTTGCATATCGCCTGACGATCACGCTGAAATCCGGCGCGCCGCCACTTAACGTTTTAACAATGATGTCTTTGAGAAATTTGAATCCCCGGATACTGGGCGGTATTTTGAGTGTATGAAGTAGTTTTGAGGCTTTCTCCGCAGCGCCCAGCCTGCCGCCAAAGGCATCGCGGATGATGCTCGTGAGCGCGCCAATGTCGATGGGTTTGATGAAGTAATGGGTGGCTCCCAGAGCCATGGCCTCCTCGCTTATCTCCCGGCTCCTGATAGCCGACATCACGATCACCAGCGGGATGTGCGTCATTTTACCGATGGCTTTGAGTATTTCGAATCCGTCTGTCTCGGGCAGTGCCATGTCCAGCAGCATAACATCGGGCTTCAGACGCCAAACGGCATCCAATGCACTGCGTCCGTCTGCGGCAATACCCACGACGCTGCATCCGTCGACAGTTGTCAGCGACAACTCCAGCAAATAAGCAAAATCCCTGTTGTCGTCAACAATCAGTATACGAACGTCAGACATAAAGATCCCTGCCTTTGTAAATAGTGGTGCGAATAAGTGGTGTAAATATTTATTGTTCCAGGTCTCTTATTCAACTGAATATGATCATGCTATCATATTAGCACGGGAAATACAATATTTTCTTATTAAGCAAAATCAACACTTTATTGCTGTCTTGCAACCTTCCTCAACAATAAAAGGCGCTTTTGCGCCTGAAGATAAATGCAGATAAAGAAACTCCAGCGAACCCTTGTTAAAGCGTTACACCTTGCGGCCATTCTTTTACAAACTCTTAAGCTCTGCAACCTAGTCCTGAAGCTTTTGATCCACCTATGGTGTTGGCCATCGCCTTCATCCCGGCTTCTCTTCAAGCCCCTAACCTGACTGCCCAGCCTGCGCCTCCTTCGCCGTCGGTCCTGCGTCAAGCGTTTCGCCTGAAGCATTTCCCCTCGCTACTGTCGGTCGCGTTTGCATTCCGCACTTTAGATGCGGTTGCCGTCCGCCTGGTCGGTAACACTCTCCTTGGTATTCCCTGGAGTGTATTTATACTTTAACAGCATACTATTCATTTTTCAAGCCCTGAAAAGTCGAATCTGAATCAATTATTGTTGTCCATTTCCTTATTATCTCCGTATATCTCAATAAATCATTCAATACTGGTTTTTTTAAACGAACTGGCATAAAAATCCCACAGCATTGCGGCTGTGGGATTTTTATTCTATTTATGCTTCGTACCTGTTATGCGTCATGCTTCTTTGGCGGTTTTAAGAAAGCGGTAATCACCGCAGCCACAATCGCTGCGCCGGAAGCGATGATGAACGGCACCAGAAAGCCGCCCGACAGTTCCTTGAAATATGCCGCGATGTATGACGACGCCACCGCACCCACGCCGAAGCCCAGCAGCACCATGCCATAGTTCACACCCATGTTCTTGATCCCGAAGTAATCCGCTGTAAGCGCCGGGAACGTGCCAAGGAAACCACCGTAAGAGAAGCCCACCACCGCGATGAGCACGAATACCAGATATCCGGGCGCAATCGCCGCGAAGGGTATCGCCACCGCGGCAATAATCATCAGCAGTATCAGCGTCTTTTTTCGTCCCAGCCTATCGGACACCCAACCCCAGAACAGCCGACCCGCAGAGTTGAAGCCCGTAATGAGCATCACGCCCACCACCGCCACTTCGGGCGCAAGCCCCTGGTCCAGTCCCAGCGTCTTGGCAAAAGGTATGACCATCAGACCCGCAGTGCAGGCCAGCAACATCGCCAGTGTAACCATATAATACTGCGGCGTCTTAAGTGCCTGACTGGGAGAGATATCCTGTACATGCGGTGCGCCCTCTTTTTTCGCGGGCGGCGTCCACCCTGCCGGAGCGAACCCCTGCGGCGGGTTTTTAATGATCAGTCCGCAAATCACTGTTACTGCAAGGAAAATCAGCGAAAACCATTTGAATGTAGCCAACACGCCCACGCTGTTGATCAGGGCGTTGGCAACCGGCGTAAACACAAGCCCGCCAAAGCCCAGTGCCGATACGATAATGCCGGTGATCAGCCCCCGTTTGTCAGGGAACCATTTCTGGCAAACCGCGATGGTCGTCGTATACGTCATGCCCATGCCAAAGCCGCCCGCCACGCCATATGTAAGCCATAGCAGCCAGGGCGTCTCAGGCGTTGCAAAGCTGGCAAAGAAGAAGCCTATCGCCAGTATCACACCACCGATGATAAGCACCGGCTTGGGAGAGAGCTTGTCTTGTATCTTGCCGCCGATCATGCTGCCGAATGTCAGTATGCCCAGCAGCAGCGAATACGTGAGCGCCGCGTCCGTCTGTGCCCATCCCAGTTCCACAACCTTGGGCTGAAACACCCCCCAGATATACGCCGTGCCGAGACAAAGCTGTATCGCAATGCCGGCCAATACCGGAATCCAGCGGTTGTAGGTCGTTGCCTTTGATTCCATTCTGCTGTCCTGCCTTTTTTATAATATTTTCGAATAAAAGAACGATATTACGCCGATTATGCCATGAGAACCGCCGTTATGTCAATGAAATTCTGTTAGCATGTTAACACAAAAATATGCCGCTATTAGACAGTCGGCGCATTTCCGTATTGCGGTATCCCTCATCTTAAGAAAAGGCTATTGAGGTAACGCAGTGTCTCTCGCTTCTGCCGACGCTTACGCACCGGATGCAGCAGCCTGCGCTTGCTTCTTCTGCCTTTTTGCTCTCAGCTCGGCGAGTATCCATACCAGAAGCGGTATTGCCACCTGAAACGGCAGCGCGTAATACTGGTAAATAGGCAAGAAAGCGAACATCTCCATCGTGCCGTCATAAATGATTGTACAAAGGGCGACCGTCAGCAGCCCCACCGGCATCACCAACCTGCGATAATCGTCCACGCCAAACAACCGCGCCACGCCTTTGGTAGCCGTCAAGAAACACAGCGATATCTTCACGATGCCCGCCAGAATAAAGTTCATGCCAATGGTGATCTCGATGCGGGACAGAAAATCCCCCACATCGATGACACGCGCTGCTATGTAGGACGGAAAATATTCCGCACCCATCATGGGCGCGCCCAGCAGTTCAATGTTGCGTATTAGCACAACCAGCAGCACCAGCGCACCCAGCAGACAAGCGCCCACGTAAAGCCTGTAAGGGCTGTCTTGCTTTTTTATCGCGCCGGCCACGCCCAGCAGCAGCACCGTTTCCGCAAAAGGGAAGGTGAACAGCGTAAACGATGCAGACGCGATTTGCCCGAATGAATGATCTGCCACCGGCTGGATGTGTACAAAGTGCATTTTGTTCAGCGACAGCAGCACCGTCATCAGCACCACGAACATAATAATGGGGATAGTGGCCAGTGTCCATCGCCCCAAGGCTTCGATTCCGCTCCTCGCCATATACGCGGTCACCAGCATCATCCCGATCATAATGGGGAGTTGAGGCGTTTCGGGCATTGCTGATACCTGTATAAATTCAGAAAAATTTCGCAGCACCAGCGCCGCCAGATGAAGTGCATACCAGCTCATCAGCAGCACCACCGCTTTGCCCGCCACCTTGCCCATCAGCATCTCGAGTATCTCGAATATATCCTTACCCGGGTTGAGCCGAATGATTCGTGCATACACCAGCAGTATCGGGATAGTGGCCACCGCGCCCAGAATCAGCGACAGCCATGAGTCCTGCTGAGCCTGCGAGTTCACACCCATTACGACACTGCTGCCAAAAATAAACATCATGATAATGCTGCCCGCCTGTTTTTTCGATATCAATTCCTTTCCCACATGATGCCCCCTTGCTTATTTTACCGGGAAAATGGCTTCCACCACGCTGCGTATCGCTTCGGACGGCCCATTCACGTCCACGCCAACGGTGTTTAAAAACAGTATCACCAGTGCAGCTGTCATCATTAAACCATAAATCACCGATTCCCTGACCGGCTTGGTTTTGATGCCCGGCAGCCAGTCAAACGCAGCCGTCAGGCCGAATAATATGAGTACGATTGCCGTCAGCATAGCTTCCCGCCTTTTATGATGTCTTGAGTGATGCGGTATTGACGATGTTGACCTTACACTTCACGTTGACCGCCAATTCCGGGAATATTTGATCCCACCTGTCAGCCATCGTCTCCCACAGTTTGGGCTTCTGCCTGTAAATCAGATTGCCGAATCCGAATATATCCGAATTGTAATCCGTCCGCACCCGGATTATCACATCACAGATGCCTTGCATCACCTTTTGTGCGGCGATGAGCTCTACCGCCTGTATGGCGGCCGGGTCCAGCGCGTCCATCGGCTGGTCGCTTTCATTGAGATAAGTATCCGTCTCCGTCTCCACGTTGATTGTAATCTGCCCGCCGTCGTTGTCAAAAGACAGCTTCGTCTGGTTGTCCGATATCTCCAGCGTGATATCCTCCGGCTCGCCGCGGCCTTTAGAGGAACAGGTGATAACACCGCCTTTCAGCTGGTTTACCACAAACAGAAAATACTTCGACTCCTCCGGAGTCAGATAGCCCGCCAGCCGCTCGCCCTTAAACACCGCAATGCCGTTGGCTTCACTGGCTGGCTCACCGTCATTCACCGTATTGCTAAATGCTGGCAGCACCAGCTCTTTACCCTGACCTTTAAGCGTATTATATACCTCATACAACTCGATAAACGTTGTGGACCCCGTAACATTATGATCCTCTTCGATGATGCTGCGAATCTCATAAGCCACCATGGGTTCACCGATCCCCTGGATCACCAGAAGGTCTTTGGCCTTTGGTTCCTTCGACACGGCGACGCACATCGTCTCACGGCATTCCGCGTCCCGCAGAAAGAAATCAATGAGGCTGCTGATATCCGCATTTCGCAACAATTCATCGCTGAATACCACCAGTTCCATATGGCCGAAGAACACCTTGTTGACAATCCTTTTCTTGACGTTACGTACAGCGTCAAACAATGTCCTGCCGTCCGACTCGATAAGCCTAGATATGATTCCTTCCTTCATTACAGGGCCGGTCAGGTCAACAATCTCAAAGCTCAAATGGTAAAGGCCTGATTCCGGGTCACGGTCCACCGCTATGCCGGAAGTGATGGACACATCACTGTGGCTCCGATAATTCCAGCAGCCTCCCAGCAGCGCACTCACGAGCACGATCATCAGCAGGCATGCCGCTAACTTTCTCATGGCTGTTTATCTCCGCCCTTTATGCGAACGCGATCCGCCGCGATGCGCGGACGCAGCCACATCGTCGGCCAGGGGTTTCGTACCCAAGTATCTTTTGTCTCCTGTTTGCTCAGATCGCCTGTCAGCGTCAGCACCGAAATGCCAAACGAACGCAGGTTAATGATGTGTATCAGCAACGCCGATGCGCCCAGCACCAGACCGTAAAACCCCAGCACGGATGCCAGCAGCAGCAGAATCAAGCGTATGTAGATCGTCGGGGCGCCAATCTTGGGCACCAGCAGGTTGCAGATGCCCGTGAGCGCCACCACGATGATCATTGGCGCCGCCACCATTTTCGCTTCCACCGCCGCCTGTCCAATGACCAGCGCTCCAACAATGCTGAGCGCCTGACCCACATTACCCGGCATTCTGACACCCGTCTCGCGCAGCAGGTCAAACACAATCAGCATTAAAAAAGCCTCCAGCGACGCTGGCAGCGGCACGCTCGCCCGTTCCGCCGCGATGTTGATCAGCAGCTGCGTGGGCAGCATCTCATGGTGAAAGGCAACAACCGCGATATATAAGCCCGGAACCACCAGCGTTAATATTAACCCGAATATGCGCAGCAGCCTCGAGAAGGACGAATAAAAGTGGTTCATATAGTAGTCTTCACTGCTCTGAAAGTACTCGATAAACAGATGTGGCAGCGTCAGCGCCACCGGCGACCCGTCCACCAGCACGGCGATGCGGCCCTCCAGCAGCTTACCGATCACCGTATCCGGACGCTCCGTATACCCCGTGGTGCGGAACAGCGGAAGCTTCGTATCCACCATCATCTCCGCCAGATAATTAGTGTCGAGCACGCCATCCATATCAATGCTGTCAAGCCGCCGCTCCAGTTCCTTCAAAATCGCTTTGTTCACCAGGCCTTCCATGTAGCAGACGCAAGCTTTTGTCTGTGTCCGCTGTCCGAAAACTCGCGTTTTCATCTTCAGCTCATTGGTGCGCACCTTGCGCCTCAGCAGCGACAAATTGGTTATCAGCGATTCTGTGAAGCCTTCCCTGGGGCCGGTCAAGCTCCGCTCACTGTCCGGCTCGGCCACGGCACGCGTTTCAAATTTTTTTGTATTGATTACAATTGCTTGCGCTGCTCCATCCGCAAAAAGCACCGTGTCGCCGTAGCTGACAGCTTCCACAACCGCCTTGACGCTGCCTGTGAGCTCAGTATCGCACGCACCCAGCACCTGCGACGACAGGCAGTCGGCCAACGTACACCCCGGTTCGCTAATACTGTGCGTCAGCAGCGGCAGAACGACATATTCGCTGATGAATGATCTGTCTACCACGCCTGAGCTGAAAAAAAGAGCGAATTTCTGACTGGAGTCTTTTTCATTTTCCAGCCGCCTGACCTGTACGGTGTCCACATTGGCGAACAGCTGCTGCATCAGCGCCAAATTGTCCTCCAGAGATCCCGAGAGCGACAGGTCGTCCAGCGACGCGCTCATCCCACTCACCTGCTCATCTATGATGCGCTGCCTGCGCTGCTTTCTGGAAGAGGATGCCCGATACATGCAAAACCGCCTTTTTTGTAGCTTGAAGTTATTATCCTTAAATGACAGCGCAAATATGCGGCAGACATTGGTTCGGTAACTCAAGCGTAACGCACATACACCGGACAGGACAAAAAAAGCGCCCTATTTCGAGAGCGCTTTCTGTTCTGCCGCCGTTACAGATTTCCCGAATCGGTGGGGTTATTGATTACACCGAACAGCACCAAAAGCTGCAGCACGCTGCCGACGAGGGTGTTCACCCAGTCTTCAGTGACGCCGATCGCTTGAAGCGCACCGGTAAAGGCCAGTATCGCCACCACCTGTGCGGCGATCGCGGCCCACAAAACCTTGCTTTTCCATCTGTTCTGTTTGTTTTCCATCTATCAAACCTCCCTTTGTTCACCGCATTTCGACCCGCCTGTCCGGACGCTACTACAGCCGCAGTGTCGGCTGAATCGCGACCCAAAAAACGGCGGTGACGCTATATACTATGCGTCACCGCCACCGT